>JASHYV010000029.1 GCA_030064695.1 Thermoplasmata archaeon | reverse complement strand
CGGTGTAGTTGAAGAACACCGCGGGGCGGTCGTCGAGCACCGTGACGTTGTTGTAGAACGTGACGGTGAACGGGTAGTGGATCGTGAACGTCGGCCCGATCGCGTAGTAGTAGATCGGCGAATACAGGCTCCCGTTCGGCCCGTGGGCGTAGAAGACGTTGGGGGAGATGTACGCCTCCGGGTTCGAAAAGTTCCAGATGTTGTCCCCGAAGACCAGCCAGCCGGTGGACGGCGTGTAGCTCACGAAGTTCTGGGTCCAGAAGTAGTTGGACGAATTGCCGAAGAGCGTGACCCCCGCGTCGACCGAGTTCATCTGCACGCCGAACATGTTGGGCCCATCCCCGTCGGCATAGACGGACTGCGCGTCCGTGAAGGCGATCGAACCTTCGACGCTCGACGTGTTGACCTCGTAGGGCACGATCTGGCCCGACTCATTGACCAATCCGAGGTCGGAGACCCCCATCGGGGCCGGCGCTTCCGAGTAGGTGAGCGCCACTTGGCCCGTGTGGTCCTCCGCGGCAGCAGAGAAGTCCGGCGGGTGGATCGCCCAGCTCGGCACGCCCTTGGCCTCGAGCTCGGAAAGGATCGACTGGTCGCGCGCCGAGGCGGCCCCGGCAGTGGAGCCGGACGCCCCGCTCGTTGTGGTATGGGAGGAGTCGGTCGACACGGCCGGCTCGGTTACCGAGTGCGAGCCCGCGGAACCGGTCAGCCCCCCGAAGGCCATGAGCGCCGCGGAGACGATCATCAAGGTGGAGACCATCGAGGCTCCGATGAGCCGGCGGGTCGAGCTCTGCATGGGTCGCGGGGACGACCCCCGTACCCTTCATAGTCCTTTGTCCGACCCCGAAGACGACGCGCCGATTCCCCGCCTCCGCTATGTAGGCTCGAGTTCTGGGCCGAGAGGTCTCCATGATGCCTCCGTCCTCGGGCGCCAAGTTGCCGACCTGGTACCGTGCGTTCGCCACTTTTGTCGGGCTGCTCTCGATCGTCCTCGCCCTCGTGGTGCTCGCCGACCCGGTGCTGGGCGTCGCGGTTCTGGTCCTCCTACTGGGCTTTGCCCTGCACGTCATCGGGATCGACCGGCTCGTCGCCGGGGTCACGGGCCATCCGTTCGGATTCGCCCCGGGCCTGCAGCCGTTGGTGGGTAGCCCGCCTCCATCTTCGGGCCCTGGCGGTTCTCCCCCCGCCCAGCCTTAGGTCCCGGTCGACCCCCTCGAACCGCGGCTGGGGGGTGTATATCCCTCGGCAGAGAGTTTATCTCGCCACATCGACCTCAATTCCGCAACAGGACGGGGACCCCCCGTCGCCGGGAGTCTCGTGCGGGATCGCGTTCCGTTGCCGCGTCGCCGACGGGCGACCCTGGCGCTCGGTCTCGTCGCCGTGCTGGTGGTGACCGGCCTCACCCTAGGAGGGGCGGTGCGCCCGGGTCCGGGGTCGCCCGTCGGGTCGGCTCCCTTGGTCGTCGACCAGGCGGGGGCGAACCTCACCCTCTCGCCGTACTCCGGCGATGTCGGCTCGAGTGCGACGCTGAACGGAACCGGGTTCCCCGCGGCGACGAATCTCAGCCTCAGCTTCGGCTCCACGACGCCCCTCGCGTGCGCCCTCGGCAGCAATTCCACCAACTCGACCGGTGGGTTCTCGTGCGGGTTCGTCGTTCCGTCCCTCGTCGCCGGCACGTACTTGGTCGATGCCACCAACCTGACCGTGCCAATCTCGGCGTCCACGAATTTCACGATCGACCCGAGCACGCTCGCGCTCGCGCCGAGCTCCGCGTACATCGGGGCCACCGTGACCGCGAGCGGCGAGGGGTTCGTTCCGGAGGCCACCTTGACCCTGCAGATCGGCTCGACGTCGATCACCAGCTGTCCTCTGGGAGGCGCGCTGTCGGCGGACGCTTCCGGCGAGTTCAGCTGCTCCTTCCCGGCGCCGGCGCTCGCGGCCGGGCCCTATATCGGGACCGTCAGCGACTCGGTCAATCCGGCGACCGCCGGATTCACGCTCCTGGCCCCTACGTTGCTTCTCACGCCGAACTCCGGTCAGGTGTCGTCCTCGGTGCGCGCGACGGGAGTCGGCTACGACCCGTCGGTCGCGATCTCGCTCCAGTTCAACGGCGCCGCCGTCTCCTCCTGCGAGGAGGGCAGCCTGACCTCCAACTCCACGGGCCAACTGTTCTGCACCCTCGAAGTGCCGGCAGCTCCGGCCGGGAGCGCGGAGGTGTCGGCGTACGACGGCTACAACACCGCCGTGGCCGACTACACCGTGGAGACGCCGAACCTCGAGGTGGTCCCCGACGGGGGCGTCGTCGGGAGTACCGCCACGGTCACGGGGGGAGGCTACGCACCAGACGTCACGCTATCCCTGCAGATGGACGCCGTGTCGATCGGATCGTGCAGTTCCGGGTCGCTGGTCAGCAGCTCCTCGGGCGAACTCGACTGCAGTTTCACCGTGCCCGCGGCTCCGGGCGGCCCCCAAAGCCTTACCGCGTATGACGGCACGAACACCGCCGCGACCTCCTTCACGGTGCAGTCCAGCCTGGGGCTCTCCCCCGCCACCGGGACCGTCGGCTCTGGGTCGACCGCAGCGGGCACCGGATTCGATGCCGACGCGTCCTTCGCGGTCGAGTGGAACGCGAGCGTCACTCTCTGTGACGGGACGACGACCTCCTCGGGGTCGTTCTCCTGCGGGTTCACCGTCCCCGCGTCGCCCGCCGGAGCCCACACCCTCACGGCCGTCGAGGGGACGTTCGCCCCGACCGCGGTCTTCACCGTCGTGCCCAGCTTCCTGTTCGGCCCCAGCGCGGGACCGGTCGGCACGTCCGTCTCGATCACGGCGGCGGGTTTCGACGCCTCCTCGAACTATGACATCGAGTGGGATTCGACCGTGGTCGCCTCGGGGACCACGGACGCCAACGGCGGCGTCACGACCCAGATCACCGTGCCGAATGCACCGGGCGGAGCCCACTCGCTGGGGATCCTGGAGGGTTCGAACTCGCTCTCCTCGACCTTCACCGTTACCGCACTGCTCTCCGTCGAACCTACCGCCGGCATCGCCGGCGCCTCGGTCTCGCTCACCGGTTCGGGACTGGCCGCGACGACCGAATACAGCTACTGTCTCGCGAGCTCTTCCGTCGCGTGCCCCGGCGGAAGCGCGACGCTGACCACCGATGCGGACGGCGACGTTCCCGGCGGGACGACCCTGGTGGTGCCGAGCGTGTCCGCCGGCCCCTATCTCGTGGTGGTCTCTTCGGGGAGCACGGTGGAAGTTTCGGCCGCGTTCACCGTGGAGTCGGCCGAACTCACCGTCTCGCCGACGTCCGGGCCCGTCGGCGCTACGGTGACGCTGTCCGGCAGCGGGTTCACCGTGGGCGGCTCGTACACCTACTGCTTCGCCTCGTCCACGCCGGTCTGCCCGTCAGGATCGCCGACCTTCCTCGCCACCGGCGGAGGAGACGTTCCCAGCGGGACCACCTTGACCGTGCCCTCGACCCCCGCCGGGACGTACGACGTCAACGTCTCGTCGGGCTCGGTCTTCGTGACCGAGGCGAGCTTTCTGGTGTCTCCCAGCCTCGTCCTGACTCCCACGTCGGGACCTGCCGGGATCACCATCACGGCGACCGGGACCGGGTTCGGCGCGAGCGGTGCCTACTCTTTCATGTGGAACTCGAGCCTCACGCTCTGCACGGGAACGTCCGAGTCGGACGGAGACCTGGGGTGTTCGGGCGACGTGCCGAGCGTGCCCGCCGGTGACTATGCGACCTCTCTGACCCAAGGCAGCTTTGTGGTGACCGCGGAATTCACCGTGGTGGCCACCGCCGAGGTCACCCCCGGCTCGGGCGCGGTGGGCGCCTTCGCCGCGGTCTCGGGCACCGGGTTCCCGGCCTCCCAGTCCTTCTCAGTCAGTTGGAATTCCAGTGCGGAGTTCTGCGGCGGGATCGTCGCGGTCGACGGGAACTGGGGGTGCTCGGCCCCCGTCCCCGTCTCCGCGGCCGGCACCTATTCGCTGTCGGCCAGTTCCGGCTCCCAGCTCGAAGGCGTCGAGTTCACGGTCGTGCCGTCGTTCGCCGTTTCGGCGAGTCTGGGCTACGTCGGGAACTCGGTCTCGGTGACTGGGGAGGGCTACAACGCGAGCCAGACCTACACCGTCGCCTGGGACAGTTCGGTCCCCCTCTGCTCGGGGACCACCGACACGCTGGGCGACTTCGGCTGCACCTTCGTCGTCCCGGCCGCGGTCGCCGGCGCCCACTCGGTCTCGGCGCTGCAGGGCACCTTCGGTCCGGCGGCGCAAGGATACACCGTCGAACCGGCGCTCTCGCTGAACCCCGCGTCCGGCGTCGTGGGCACGCCGATCACCGCCACCGGGACCGGGTTCGGCGGCGACGCGGGCGTCGCGGTGTACTGGAACGGGACCACCGAGGTCTGCTCGGACACCACTCAGGCCACCGGCGGGTTCTCCTGCAGCTTCCCGGCACCCTCGGACCCGGCGGCGGACGTCCCGGTCTCCGCGATCGAAAGCTCGAACGAGGCGTCGACCACGTTCGGACTGGCGTCCAGCCTGGTGCTCTCGACGAACAGCGGGGTGGTGGGCGCCGACGCGACCGCGACCGGTGCGGCTTTCGGGCCGAATGCGCCGTACTCGATCCTCTGGGAGCCCTCGGGCGCCGTGATCTGCTCGGGCACGACGGGCTCCCTCGGAACGTTCGCCTGCGCTTTCACGGTCCCGGTGGCGACCGCCGGTACGCACGCCGTGGTGGCTGTACAGGGCTCGCTCGAGCTGGGCTCGGACTTCACGGTCCTGCCGAGCGGGTCGCTCTCGGTCTCGTCGGGCGAGGTGGGCAACGCGAGCACCTTCTCCGGTACCGGCTTCGACGCGGACGCCCCGATCGCCGTCGCCTGGAACAGCTCCACGACGCTCTGTTCCGGTGTGACCAACGGCAGCGGCTCGTTCTCCTGCTCCTTCGTCGTGCCTCCGGCGCGCCCCGGGTCCTACTCGCTCTCGGTCACCGAGGGGGCTCACACGGTGTTCGTGCCGTTCACGGTCTCGGCGACCCCTCCGTCGCCCTCGTCGTCCTCCGGCACGCCGTTCCCGTGGGACCTCGTGGTCCTCACGCTCCTCCTCGTCGTGGCGTTGCTGGTCGCGCTGGTCTACATGGAGTCGCGGCGACACCGTCGTCCGAAGGGACCGTCCGGGCCTCCGGCACGCGCCGCGGGAGCTCCCCCGACGCTGCAGCCGTGGGTCGAGCAGCCGGTCGCACCGGCGAGCAGCCCGGCGGCCAGCTCCGCACCGACCGCGGCCGTCGGCGGCGGCGCCACGGCGGTCTCTCCCTCGCCGGGGACCGAGGCTGACGCGGAGGACATCGATGTACTGATCGCCCGACTCGAGCGGATGAACGAGCAGCTCACCAAGAAGAAGCCCCCCGAGATCGACGACGACTCGGCGGACGCGTCGCCTTGAGCCACGAAGCGGGGGTCCTAGTACCCCCAGATGAGGGCGAGCACGACGAGGAACGCGACGACGAGCACGCCCATGAGGCCCACGAACGGCCAGAGCGAGATTGGCTCGGAGTCCGGGTCCTTCGGCGGCACCACCGCCGGTAGAACATGGTATCCAGTCGACCGGGGTTCCAGCGGCGAGTGACACCACTGGCACATCGTGGCCCCCACCGGATTCGGTCCCCCGCACTGGGGACAGAGCTCGGGTGGGGTCGAATCGACCATCGGCGCGTCGGGTGCAGAGGGAACGGGGCGACGCTTCATAGGCCTATGGGAACGGTTCCGGCGACGGGCCTTTTGCGCAGGCGCGGCGTACCGTCGCCCGGACGACCGGTGGCGCGACGATGAATCCGATCCTGGTGCGCGGAGTGCTCCCGATCCCGGAGATCTTCCCGATCCTGAAGGCCCAACAGATCGAACTCTGCGAGACCCGGAACTTCGCGTATGGGCAAACCCGGATCACGCTGCTTGTGGGCCGCCTCCTCGACGAGGAGCGCGCCTTGCCGACGTTCGGCCTGCTCGTCACTTCGGACGGACTTTCGCAACGGATCGACCTCTTCTACGTGAATCCCTACATGGGGTTGCTCCAGCCCCGGCCGAACGATGACTTCCTTCGGATCGCCGAGCCGCTGCGCCAGGCGCTGATCGCGAGGCTCGAAGAGCACCGTCTGCCGTATACGGAGCCGTCCGAAGCCGACGGGATTTGGACCTCCGGTTCGCCTCCCGGGTCCGGCCCCACACCGTCGGAACCCACCCGGCGTGAGCAACCTAGTTAGCCGCAGCAACGTGGAGTCCCCGCGTGGACCGGAACATCCGACTCCTCTCGATCGGCATCGCGATCCGGACTTTCGGCTCGGCGATGTACAATCCGTTTCTCGCCCTGTTCCTCTACTCGGTGATGGGCATCGGATACCTCGAGATCGGGACGATCTTCGCGGCGCTCGGGGTCATCCAGCTCCCGTTCGCCCTCGTAGGCGGGCTGTGGAGCGATCGCATCGGGCGGCGCCCGCTGATCGTGCTCTCCCTCGCGACGGAGGCGCTCTTCACCGGGGGCCTCGCCTACGCGTTCCAGATCCGGTCCCTGGCGCTCGCGATCGGACTCGCCGCCGTGGGCGGGAGCGTGCTCGCCTCCACCGGCGCCGCCTTCTCCGCGTACATCGCCGACCATTCGAGCGGGTCGGACCGGACCCGCGCGTTCACCTGGTACCGCATCACGTTCAACGCCGGCTACTCCGCCGGAGTGACGCTGGGTGGGATCCTCGTAGGCTTCGCCGGATTCCCGATCTCGTTGCTGATCGCTTCGCTGATGATCGGGGTGGCTGCCATCTTCGTGGTGACCCTGCTCGAGGCCTCGCCGTACGATCGGCGGCTGAAGAGCGGCGAGCCTCCGAAGGAGGGGGCGCCTAAGGCGCCCGCGACGGGCCGGAGCCTGCGTCAGAGCCTGGGCATCCTGGCTCAGGATCGGCCGGCCCTGCTCGTCGCGGCCGGGTTCGGGCTCGCCTACCTGGTCTCGAGCCAGTGGAGCGTGATCTTCCCGCTCTTCGTCCACAACAAGCTCGGGATCGGCTACTCGCTCCTCGGGATCGGGCTCGCCCTCAACGGGGTCATCGTCGTCGTGGGGCAGGCGTTCACCACCGAGAGCCTCATCGGCCGCCGGCATACCTCGATCGCGATCCTCGGTGTGGCGCTGTACGTCGCGGCCTTCCTGCTGCTCGGCGCGGCCGCCCTCTGGGTGCTGCTGCCCGCCGCGGCCTTCCTGGTGGCCGTCGTGGTGCTGACGTTCGGAGAGAATATCGGGTCGATCCCGATCTCGACGCTGCCCTCGAATCTGGCTCCCGAGGGGGAGGTCGGGTCGTACAACGGAGGCATCAACACCGTACTGGCCGCGGCGGCGATCTCCGGGACCTTCTTCGGGGGCGCCGTGCTCTCCGGGATCTCCAATCCCTTGCTGGAGTGGGTGATCCTGTGCCTGCCCGCGATCCCGGCCGCGATCC
>JASHYV010000028.1 GCA_030064695.1 Thermoplasmata archaeon | reverse complement strand
CGTCACCGACACGGTCGGTCGTCGGGCGAGCCTCTCGGCCACGATCGACGTCGTCGGGGCCCTCACGGTGACCCTCGCGGTGAGCCCCGGTTCGGTCTCGGTCGGCGCCGACGTGACGTTCACGGCCACCGTCGGCGGCGTGCACGGGTCCGTACTGACGTTCGCGTACTCCGGGTTGCCTTCGGGCTGCTCGAGTCAGAACGCCACGACCTTCTCGTGCGCGCCGAACGCGACGGGCACGTTCTCCGTCACGGTTGCGGTCCACGACACCGACGGCAACTCCGGTAGCGCCGTGACGTCGGTCACCGTCACGTCCTCGACGACCACGGTGGCCCCGACGACCACCACCCCCTTCCCGTGGACGTACGTCGCGGTCGGCGCGGGCCTTCTGATCCTGCTGCTGTTCGTCCTCGCCTACCGTCGCCGGCGGAAGCCGCCGGCCCAAACGACGACCCCCGCGACGCCCGCCGGTGGCACCGAGCCGCCGACGTGAGTCGAACTAGCCGGCCCCCGGGGGAGCCCCGGGACCCGGCGCGACGGGCGGGGGTGGGGCCGACTTCCGCCGGCGCAGCAACACCACGAGGAGCAGGACCACCACCGCCGCGGCGGCGGCGCCCGCGGCATAGTAGTACCAGCCGGTGGAGGCGGCCCCCACGGGAGTGCTCGAGATGGAGACCGTGATGTTCAGGAAGCGCGAGACCGATGCGTGGACCTCGTCCGAGACGACCAGCTCGACCTCGTAGACCCCGGTCCGGACGTAGGCGTGCGTGGCGTTCTGCGTCGTGGCCGTGCCGCCGTCCCCGAAGGTCCAGTCATAGGTGTAGGGCGGCGTGCCTCCGGACGGGATCGCGACGAACGAGACCGTGGCGTTCGGCGCCACGGGGCTCGGTTGGCCGGAGATCGTGACGGAGAGCGGCGCGGTGGTGACCTCGATCGTCCAGTTGAGCGAGAAGGTGTGGCTCGCCGAATCGACGACCGTGAGGTTCGCCCGATAGGCGCCCGGTGTGGCATACGTGTGGCTCGTGTTGCCGGCGGTGGCCGGGGACCCGGTGACGGAGGTCGAGCCGTCGCCGAACTGCCAGGTGATCGTGTAGGGCGGCGTACCGCCGGAGATCGAGCTCGAGAACGCGACCTCGAGCGGTGCCGGGCCGCTTTGCGGGGAGGCCGAGGCGAGCACCGAGAGCCCGGATGAGGAGCTCGTGACGCTGAGCGCCCAGGTGAGGTTCTCGTAGGACGTCGTCTCCTGAACGAGCAGGGCGTAGCCGTCCGAGTAGTCGTAGGCCATCAGGGTCTGTCCGATCGTCTGGCCGGGACTCGGCTCGGCGTTGTAGGCGGTCCAGACTCCGGACGCGTAGGTGTACACGTCGTAGTTCTCGGCCGGCGTGCCCGCATACACGACCACCGCCCCGGCGGCGGGATCGTACGTGATGCCGGCCCCCCAGACCGGGGACGGAGCACCGGTCGCGGCGACCTCGGTCCAGGTGCCTCCCGAGAGCGTCCACGTGTCGTTCAGTTCGGGCACGGTGTAGTTCATGCCGCCGAACAGGAGGAGCGCGTCCGAGTCGGGATCGTACGTGAGGGACGCGCTGATCCGCGCCGACGGCAGGGTCGTCGGCGTCAGTTGCGTCCATCGGTCGCCATTGAACGACCACGTCGCGTTCGTGTAATCCTGGCTCGACGTGAACCCCGTGGACCCGCCGAACAGAATCACGGTTCCGGTGGCGTTGTCGTACGCCATGGAGCCCCAGTAGGTCGGCGGTGGCGCCGCGCCGATGGAGGCGGTGATGTTGGTCCACACCCCCGCCGAATAGGTCCACGTCGCGTCCAGGATGTGATCGGTCGCGGAGAGACCGCCGAACAGGACGACGGAGTCGTCCGACGGATCGTCGGCCATCATGAATCCCGTCGACTGCGGCGGGGCATCGGTCGGGTCGGTGACGTTCGTCCAGCGTCCTCCGGAGAAGGTCCAGGTGTCGTTCCAGTACGAAGTGGGGATCGTACCGTAGTGCTCTCCCCCGAAGAGGAGCAGGTAGCCGTCGGTGGAGTCATAGACGAGTCCCGCGTCGACCCGAGGGCCCGGACTCGGAAGGCCCGTGAGTTGGGTCCAGGTGAAGCTGAGATCCGATGCGGGAACGGTGGACGGAAGCGACGGAGCCGCCCCTCGGGCCATCGAACCGGCCCGGGGAACGCCGCCTCGGAGGTTGGCGTGGGAAGCGGGGGCGGCGCCGATCGACATCGCTCCTACGAGGGCGATTATCGCCAGAGCGGCTGCGAGGCCGCGCTGCCCTCCCCCGCGCACGCGACATGGACCGTATTCCGGTACTTCAACCTCGGGTTGCCGGTTCAGGTCGAGCCCCCGGTCGGGCCGCGCGCTCGTGGCCGCGAGTACGCGGGAAGCGCCCGCCGGCGACGATTGTGGCGAGCGCCATCTTTATGCCGCTCGCACCACGTGAGTCGGCGATCCGAGGTCGACCCGCCCGTGAGCGTCGCGAGCGCCGCCTCGGCCCACCGATGAGCGCCGTCAAGAGCGAAGTCCGGAGCCGATCCTCCTCCGGCGCGTCGGACCGCTCGCCCGATCTCGCCATCCTCTACGAGCACCCGGCGTGGTTCGAGAAGGTCTTCGCCGAACTCGACCGGCGCGGCGTCGACTACGTGAAGCTGCATGCTCCCGAACACTTCTTCGACCTCGACTCTCGGGACCGCTCGTGGCCGGTCCTGTTCAACCGCATGAGCCCCTCGGCGTGGCGCCGCGAGCACGGGAGCGGCCTGTTCTACACGCTGAGCTACTTGAGCCATCTCGAGTCGCTCGGCACGCGCGTCATCAACGGATCGAAGGCGTTCCGGCACGAGCTGTCGAAGGCCCTCCAGCTGTCCCTGCTCCGGTCGCTCGATCTGCCGTTCCCGAAGAGCCGGGTCATCCACGATCCGGAGCAAGCCCCCGCGGCGGCCCGGGGACTCCGGTTCCCGGTGGTCCTGAAGCCCAATATCGGCGGCAGCGGAGCCGGCGTGGTCCGCTTCGACGGGCCGGACGACCTGCAGCGGGCCGTCGACGGCCACCAGCTCGCGCTGGGGTTCGACCACGTGGGCCTGTTGCAGGAGTTCATCCCGGCCCGCGGCGGCTTCATCACGCGGGTGGAGACCCTCAACGGACGGTACCTCTACGGCATCCGCGTGTACCTCAGCGGGGAGACGTTCGACCTCTGCCCCGCCGACATCTGCCAGACGACCGCCGGCCAGGACCTGACCGCCCCCGGGTGCGTGGTGGAGGCGAGCAAGGCGGGCCTGCGGGTCGAGGCGTACGAGCCCCCGGCGCCCGTCGTCCGGGCCGTCGAGTCGATCGCCCGGAACGCGGGCATCGACGTCGGGGGGATCGAGTATCTGGTCGACGACCGGGACGGCCAGATCTACTACTACGACGTGAACGCGCTCTCGAACTTCGTGGCAGACGCCCCTACGGTCGTCGGCTTTGATCCGTTCGCCCGACTGGTCGACTTCCTCGAGGAGACCATCGACCTTGCCCGGCGATGAGCGCCGGGGGCTCCGCTTCGGCTACTGGATGCCGGTCTTCGGCGGCTGGCTCCGGAACGTCGAGGACGAGCGGATGGAGGCGAGCTGGCCCTACGTGCGCGACCTCGCCCTCCGCAGCGAGGAGCTCGGCTACGATCTCTCGCTGATCGCCGAGCTCAACCTGAACGACATCAAGGGCGTGCGGGCCCCCGCGCTCGATGCCTGGTCGACCGCCGCCGCCCTTGCGGCCGTGACCCGCCGGCTCGAGCTCATGGTCGCGGCGCGTCCGACCTTCCATCTCCCGACCCTGCTCGCGAAGCAGGCCGCCAACATCGATCGCATCAGCGACGGACGCCTCGCCCTCAACGTGGTCTCGTCCTGGTGGGAGGAGGAGGCACGAATGTACGGCGTCCCCTTCGACGCGCACGACGAGCGGTACGCGCGCACGTCGGAGTGGCTCGACGTCGTGGACGGCGTCTGGTCGAACCCCGAGTTCTCGTACTCGGGTCGGTACTACCGGACCGAGAGCACGGTGCTCGAGCCGAAGCCCGTGCGTCGGCCGCGGCCCCCGATCTATGCGGGCGGCGAGTCCGAGGCCGCGAAGTCGCTGATCGCGGCGAAGTGCGACGCGTACCTGATGCACGGCGATCCGCCCGAGCGGGTGGCGGAGAAGATCCGCGACATGACGGCGCGGCGCGCCGCCCTGGACCTCCCGCCCCTGCATTTCGGCGTCGCGGGCTACGCGTGCGTCCGGGACTCCGAGGCGGAGGCGACCGAGGAGCTGCGTCGGATCACGAACGTGCAGAGCCACGCCGCCGGCTTCGCGAACTACCAGCAGTGGCTCGCCGGCACGCAGCTCGAGCGGTCGATGTCGATCGAGGAGTATTCCGTCTCCAACCGGGGGCTCCGGTCCGGCCTCGTGGGCACCGCCGAGACGGTCCGTCGGCAGGTCGAGCGGTTCGAGGCCGCCGGGGTCGACCTTCTGCTGCTCCAGTTCAGCCCGCAGCGCGAGGAGATGGAGCGATTCGGGCACGAGGTCATCCGCCCGCTGGCGACCCCGGCGCGCTAAGGTCGTGCCCGACCGGATCTCTCCCTCCGTGCCCCGGGGCGCGCGGGCGCGCCGAAGGACTCGTTCGGGCCCGGTGCGCTTCGAGGCCGTGGCGACCCCGGCGAAACTGGCGGCGGTCGCCCGGGCGCTCCGCCGGCGCGGGATGGACGTCGAGATCGTCGAGGGCGCGCCGGAGGCGCGTGCGGCGATCCTCCGCCGTCTC
>JASHYV010000027.1 GCA_030064695.1 Thermoplasmata archaeon | reverse complement strand
GACAGCGGGTCGGGGGCGAACGGATCGAGCAGGATCGGCCCCGGCGAGAGCCCGTCGATGCGTCCGACGGGCCGGGCGAGACCCCGATGGATGAGCCGACGGCCCGTGCACGCCTTCGGATGATCGTCGCCGATGATCCGGATCAGCAGCGGAACGGCGCCGTCACCCGGGGGGTTGGGCGTACTCCCGGAAGATCCCATGCAGCTCCCGCGTGATCCGCAGCGCGTCGGCCTTCGGGCGCTGCCAGAGGTTCCGCCCGAAGATGATCCCGGTCGCCCCCGCGTCCATCGAGGAGCGGACCTTCGCGAGGAGCTCGCGGTCGCCGACCTTCTCGCCGCCGGACACGAGGACCAGCGCGCGGCCGGCGCTCTCCACGACCTTGCGGAATGCCTGATCCGGGTCGAGCGTGAGGTTGTTGTACGGCGCGGGGCTCTCCTTGTCCTTCTCCGAGGCGACGGGGTAGTTCACCTTCACGACGTCCGCGCCCAGCTCGAGCGCGACGCGCGCGGCGTAGTCGATCGCGTAGAGGCTCTCCTTGCCCCCCTTCTTCGCGATCGCTTCCCCGCGAGGATAGGCCCAGACGACGACCGGCATGCCCAGCCGGTCGGCCGCCCGCCGGACCTCCACGAACTGAGTGAAGTCGCGATCCTGGGAGGGCGACCCGACGTAGATCGTGTAGCCGATCGCGTCCGCGCCGAGCCGCACGGCGTCCTCGACGGTGCCGGTCAGCGGGCTGAACGCGTGGGTGTCGGCCGGGATGCCGGTCTTCCCGTTCAGCTTCAGGATGAGCGGCACGTCCCCGGCGTACTCGTGGTGGTACTTCTCCGCGAGCCCGATGTGGAGCGCGATCGCGCTGAAGTTCCCCTCGCGTGCGAGGTCGTACTGGTACTGCGGGTCGAGCGCCTCCGGGTTCTCGAAGAAGTCCGCCGGACCGTGCTCGAGCCCCTGGTCGATCGGGAGTACCAGCAGCGTGCCCCCTCCGGGTCCATGGTCGTAGAGCAGGTGCTTCAGGCGCGAGCGCTTGCCCGGCGCGAGCCCGAGCCGGTTCAGGGACGGGCGGGGGAACCGCCGGACCCCGCCGCGGGGGGCTCCGGCGCCCGATCGGGATGCGACCTGGGCCTCCGGTTCGCTCACGGACTCGGCTCCGCGCAAGTAGCGGTCGCCGAAATTTAACGGTTCGTCCCTTCTCGGCGGAGAGGCCCCCGCCCATACCCTTAACCCCGCCGGCCCGGTAGGGAGACGTCCCCGGAGGAGACCCCGGGAGATCGATGCGTCCCCAGGTCATCCTCGTCGCGACGCTGCTCCTGAACCTCACGCTGTTCGCGTTCAACCTCTGGGTCGCGATCATCTCGGGCAGCCGCGCGGTGCTCTCCCAGGCGATCTTCACGGTGACCGACCTCGCCGGGAGCGGCCTCCTCCTGGCCGGCCTGTACCTGTCCCGGCAGCCGGCGGACTACCAGTACCACTTCGGGCGCGGGAAGGAACGGTTCTTTTGGGCGTTCGTCTCGATCGTCGTCACGTTCACGGTCGCCGGCGTGATCGCCCTCACGGTCGGGGTGGAGCAGATGCTCTCGCCCGACAAGATCTCGCGGATCGGCGAGGGGCTGGCTGTGGTCGGCGCCACCCTGCTCGTGAGCCTCGCGGGCATCTACGTCACGCTGCGGGAGCTCCGCATCGGGCGGCAGACGCTGCAGGCGCTGCTGGAGTCCGCGAACCAGGGGCTGAAGTCGATCTTCTACCAGGACCTGGTCTCGATCTTCGGCAGCGTCGCGGCGTTCGTGGGTCTCCTCGCCGTCTACCGGACCGGGAACGACCGCATCGACGGCGCCACCGCCGCGATCCAGGGGATCCTGCTGATCTCGATGGGCTTCGTCCTGACGGCCGAGAGCCGGGAGTACCTGGTGGGACGCGCGCTGTCGCCGCAGGAGGCCGGCAAGATCGTGCGGATCGTGGAGGGCGACAGCCGGGTGGCCAAGGTGCGGGAGCTCCAGTCGATGCTGCTCGGTCCGGAGGATGCGCTCCTCGCGCTCCGGGTCAACTTCCAGAACGGCCTCACGACCGACCAGCTGGAGTCGGCCATCGACCAGGTGAGCGCCGCGCTGCGGAACGCCTACCCCGTGCTGAAGCACATCGTCATCGAGCCGGAGTCGTGACCGACGGCCGGTCCTCGGTCCCGGCCTCCCGGTAGCGGGTCACGGTCAGCACGACCAGCGCGACCGAGACGAAGGCGAAGAACCCGTAGATCCCGTCGTTGCCCCACCGGGCGTAGAGCTGCGTCGAGACCAGCAGCCCCCCGATCATCCCGAGCGAGATCGTGAGCGAGTAGATCGCCATCGTCGTCGCGCGCGAGTACTGCGCCGAAAGATCGGCGAGCGCGGCGAGCGCGGCCGGCCCGTACGCGAGCGCCGCCAGCGCGCTCACCCCGATGCCCGCGAGGAACGGGATCTGGGGCCCGTACGCGATCACCAGCGACGCGAAGAGCATGACCCCCACGAAGCCGAACGCGCCCACCGTCATGAGCCGCGTGCGGCCCCAGTGGTCGGCGAGCGAGCCGAAGGCGGGCTGCGTCAGCACGAGCAGCGCACCCGCCCCCCCGATCGTGGCGCCGAGGTACACGGGGGAGACGCCGAGACTGTCGGCGGAGGTCCCGAGGAAGACGAGCGCCGTCCCGAGCAGCATGTAGATCACGAGCCACGGGAGCGTGACGACCAGCACCCTCCTCCGGAACGCCGCCACCACGACCTCCCGGAGCTGGAAGGTCGGCGTTCCGTGGTAGAGCGGCGTGCCTCGGATCACGGCGACCGCGATCCCGGTCCCGGCGGCCAGCGCGCCCGCGCCCAGCCAAAAGAGCACGCTCAGTCGATCGTTGGGCAGCAGCCCCAGCGCGGCGAAGCCGACGGCGAACCCTCCGACCCAGCCGAACAAGTTCATCGCATCGAAACGACCCATCTCGTAGCCCCGCGCATCGAGCTGGGCGCGGTCCGCGACGACCGCGAGGCTGGAGGCCAGGATCGCCCCGCTCGCGACGCCGAAGAGCAGGTTGAGCCCCGCCAGGATCCACGGGTCGCGCGTAAACGAGACGCCGACGAACAGGATCGCAGCGCCGATCATGCCGAAGAAGAGCACCGGGAACCGGCCGTACCGGTCCGCGGCGGCGCCCGACAGTAGGACGGTGGAGAACTCCCCGATCGACGCGGTGGCGCTGACGAGCCCGACCGTGCCGACGTCGCTCCCCGCGAGACCGGTCGACCTGAGCAGGATATAGCTCGCGAAGACCGCGACCGTGATGCCGAAGGCGAACCGGACGAAGAACGTGGCCGAGAGCACGGCGGTGAGCGGCGCGCGCGAGGGCGGAAGGGGAGCGGCCGGGTCCGGCGTCGCCACGGATGGAGCTCTACGCCGCCCCGACCGGCCGCTCGATGAGCTCGATCCAGACGTCGTTCGGGTCCAGGATGAACGCGAGCCGGCCGCTCCCGCCCGACAGCCGGAACGGCTCCTTCGCGACCTTCACGTTCTTCGCCTTGACCTTGAGGAGGAACCGGTCCAGGTCCGCGACCTCGAAGGCGAGGTGGTCGAGCTGCTCACCGGGCTCGAACGCGTCCTTCCCCTCCCAGTGCGTGAGCTCGATCCGGGCGCCGCTCGCCGGGTCCTTCACGAACGCGATCTCCGCGTGGTTCTCCGGGATCGTCCGCCGCCGCTCGAACTCGAGCCCCAGGACCTCGGTGTAGAAGGTGAGGCTCTCGTCCATGCTGCGGACGGTGATCGAGGTGTGGAGGAACTTCATCCCCGGTCCCTGAGAGGGCGGGGCCGGTACAAAAACCCCGGGGCCGACTACGGGTGTCCGAACACCACGTGGACCGGCTCCGACCCCGGCACGTCGGAGCGCTCGCGCCGGACGAAGCCGACCCGCTCGAACTGCAGGATCGCCCCGGGCGCTGCCTCGCCGATCGCGCGCTCGCCGAGGCCGATCGTGTGCTCCCCCTCCACCCCCAGCACGTCGACCGGGATGGCGCCCTCGGCGCCGATCCACTGGAGTCGCGGCAGCTTCCGGTTCTCGCGGCCGGCGAAGGTCACCCGGACCGGGTCCGGCCCCTCCGGAATCGATGCGGGGAGACGGACGTTCAGGAGCTCCTTCAGTCGGACTTCCCCGCCGGCCGACTTGAGGATGTCCTTCCGGGGGAGATAGAACGCGGGTCCGGCGCGGACGGACCGCGTCCCCAGATCGGGACGGTCGGGATGGTTGGCGAGCACGACCTCGGTGAGACCCTCGGGATATCCCTCCACCTCCACCCGTACCGGGTCCCGGACGAACGACCGTCGCAGGGTCGTCGCGTCGATGCGCTTCCGGTTCTCGGCGTAGAGCGTCTCCGCGGGCACCTCGATGTCCGCGAGCGAGAGCCCGAAGGAGAGCGTGAACTCGCGGAGCGCGTCCATCGAGATTCCGCGACGGTCGAGCGATCGAAGGGACCAGGTGCGGGGATCGGCCCAGCCGTCGTACTGCCCGCTCTTCACCTCGGCGTAGGACTTGCTCTTCGAGACCTTTGCCTCGCGCACCCGCAGGAGTCCCCAGTGCAGGAAGGGGGGTCCGTGCTCGCCGAGGAGGTCCCAGATGTACCGCTGCATCCGGTCCTCGACGACCAGGTCCTTCCCCCGCAGCACGTGGGTGATGCCGAGCTCCAGGTCGTCGACGACCCAGGAGAACTCGAGCAGGGGCCAGACTCGGTACCGGTGACCGACGCGAGGGTGGTCGAGGTCGCTGATCCGGAACAGGACTCGATCGCGGAACGCGGGATCCGGATCGTGCAGGTCCGTCTTCAGCCGCAGTACGGCCCCCCCCGGCGGATAGGCGCCGTCGAGCATCTTCTGCCACTCCGCGAGCGCGGTCTCGATCGACTGGCCCCGCTCGGGGCAGGCGACGGACGCCCGACGGTTCTCCCGCAGCAGCTCGGCTGAGCAGGTGCAGACGTAGGCAGCCCCCTTCTGGATCACTCGGACCGCCCACGGGTAGAACGACGCGATCCGGTCCGACTTGTAGTAGACCGCATCCGGCCGCACGCCCGCGAGCTCGAGGTCGCCCAGGATGAGGTCGAAGAACTCCGACTCGACGCGCTTCTCCTCGGAGCCGATGGTGTCGTCGAAGACCAGCAGGAGCTTTCCCCGGTACCGCTCCCGGTAGTACTGGTTCACGAACAACATCCGAGCGCTGCCGATGTGGAGTCCGCCGCTCGGGAACGGGGCCATGCGCAGCACGACCCGGCCCGGCTCCGCTCCGGGGAGCTCCGGGAACTCGCCGGTAGTCGCGGCGGTCTCGCGCGCCCGCTCGGGCTCCGGCCCGCCCATCGAGGCGAGCTCGCTCTCCCGCTCGGCTGGCGGCAGGGCGGCGACGTCCGCGACGATCGACTCTACGACCGACCGCACCTCGTCGGCGTGACGGCGCAGCCCGGGTTCGGTGGCCAACAGCCGGGCGACGATCGGGCCGGTCCGCGGAGCATCGCCATGCTCGACGGCGTTCTCGAGCGCAAGTCGTCGCGCTCGCTGGTCGATCCCGAGCGGGAGGGGCATCGAGCGGGGGACGGGCCCCGGGGTTAAAGGTGTTCGAGCCCGGGACGGGTCGCCCCGGCGCCGCGCGACGGAGGGATCGACTGCGCCACGGCGTCGGCGAGCGAGATCTCGCCCGCGAGGACCCGTTGGGCGGAGGAACGGGAGATCGTGATGCGACCTCCGCTGCCCTCCCGGCTGAGGCGCTGCAGATTGGCGATCTCCCCCGCCGTGAACGTCAGCCGGAACGGGGCGCGCACGTGCTCGCCCGAGCCGCGGGCGATCGATCGGGCCGCGAGGGCGTCTCGGGGCCGACGGTGACCGCGTGGGGTCGTGCCGGCCTCGTTGACGAGCTCCACCGAGCGTCGGTGCTCGAGGAGCACGTTCACGATCCGGTTCCGGGCCGGCGGGTCCCCGCTCCCGACGCGGAACAGCACGTGGCGCGAAGGGAAGCGGTGGTGGAGGTGGCTCGCGAACGGACCCACGGACTCGGGCGAGTCGAGGCAGCCCTCGTCGAGACACGAATCCCCTGAGAGGACCGCGTAACCGGGGCGAGGTCCGGGGTCGAGACCGACCACGATCTCCTCCGAAGCGAGACCCGACTCCAGGGCATGCTCGACCGCGGCGCGCAGCGCTCGGTGATCGCCGTTCTCCGCGACCGCCAGCACGCGAGGGTGGTCGATCCCCTCGGCCTCCTCGACCGAGGTGAGGACGACGGCGACCCGATCGGGGATCCGTTGACCGGGCAGCAGGCTCACGGACGGCAACCGTCGCTCGCGCAGGAAACCCGCCAGCTCTCCGTAGAGAGCCGGGTCCCTCGTCACGATCGCGACCGCCCGGGATCTCACCGTGGTCCCGGACGGCGATAAATGCCCATTAATCTTGCCCTCTTCGTGACGGTCTGCCTGCATTGCGGCGAGCTCGCTCCCGATGGAGCGCTCTTCTGCACGAAGTGCGGATACACTCTACCCCAGGGAGGCGCCGCTCCGCCTCCACCCCCTCCGCCTCCGGGAGCGCCGCCCGGGGCGGGGGTGGGTATGCCGGCGGTCCCGCCTCCGCCCGCCCCCACGGCCCCGCCGTATTCCGTGGCACCACCGCCCGCGGGCTATGCCGTGCTGGCGAGCTCCTTCCCCGGAGCGACGGCCGCGATGCCTCCGCCGCCGAACGGGAAGTACTGCGTGCGCTGCCGAACCGTCATATCGCGGGCCGCTGTCTACTGCCCGGTGTGCCAGCAACCTCAGACCCCATGAGAAGCGGCGGCCGACGGGGCCGTCGGACCGGCGCGATGGTGCGGATCGCTCGGGAGCGCGTGGACGACCTGTTCGCGCTGGCCGAGCGGGAGGCGGCCACGGGGCACCCCGAGCTCGCGGACCGGTACGTCGAACTCGCCCGCCGAGTCGGCATGCGGTACAACGTGCGCCTCTTGTCCGAGTACCGGGAGCTGCACTGCCGAGGCTGCACGGTCTTCTGGGTCGAGGGTCGGACCGTGCGCACCCGGCTGCGCCGAGGGGTCCGAGTGAGGACCTGCCTCCGGTGCGGCCGCACGCGACGAACCCGCATACGCTCGAGACCTCTCGCCACGCAATCGGAGCCGACGGCTCGTAGCCCGGCGCCACGGGAGGAGTCCGCCCTCGTCGGGAACCCGGTCGATACCGAGTCCTTCGAGCCGGACGAGGGAGCGGAAGAGGAATAACCCGCGTCCCTCCTTCGGGCCCCTGCGCCGGGGTGGCCGAGCGGCCAAAGGCGGCAGACTCAAGATCTGCTCTCGCAGGAGTTCCCAGGTTCGAATCCTGGCCCCGGCACGTGAGCTCGCTCGCAACGCCCTTCGCCCGAAACGCCTCGCCTTCCGCGTGCCCGGTCCGCTACGGGTTCGAGGCTACGGGAGCTGGAGGGCGCCACATCGGCGTGATCGGAGGTGCTCCGGCGGGCAGCGGCGGGACCGGGCGGGACTGGAAGCCGAAGTGCTGGTAGAGCGGGATCCCCGTCGGGTTGGAGGCTTCCAGATAGGCGGGCTCGCCCGACCGGTCGCAGCGCTCGAGCCGAGACCGTAGCAGGGTGCCGGCCACGCCGCGTCCCTGGAGCTCGGGGACTACCCCGATGGCCAACAGGTACCAGTGCGGTTCACTGGGATGGGCGCGGGCGAGCGACTGCAGAAGCGCCGCGGCAGAGCCGAGGCGCCCGCCGAAGGCGCGGAGGTACCCAGGGAGAGCCCGAAGCTGCTGCGAGGCGCTCGGCGCCCAGTGGCGGGGCGGAAGCCAGATCGCGGCGCCGACCGCGCGTCCGTCGGCGCGAGCCACCTCGACCCCTCCATGCTGCATCGCCTCGGTCCGCAGCATCGTGCGGAACACGCGGCGCGCGCGGGGCTCCCGTGTCGAGGCTCCCGGGAGCATCCAAGCGAACACCGGATCGGTGGAAAAGGCCCGGCCCAACACGGCGCTGATCGGGCCGATGTCGGCCGAAGCGGCCAGAAGGACCGAGACCGCGGGACCGGGCGAACCGGTCCGCGGGGAGCCTTGAACCGGAGATGCACCCATGCCCTCCTCTCGCGCGGAGCAACCTTCGCGCGCTCATAACTCGGAACGAGAGCCGAACCGACCCTCCGACCTTGGCCCGAGTCGCGCCCGTGATCCAGAGCGCGGATGCCCCCGGGGAAGCCGAACAAATGTCAGTCCTTCGATCGCGCGCCCCGAGCGGTGGAGGGATAGCCGTTAAGAGGCTCCGCTCTATCCCTTCCCCCCCGAGGGGATATGCCCGGCAGCCAGCTCCACGACATCGAGGCCCGACTCGCGCGGATCGAAGGCCACGTGCACGCACTCCACCGGATGGCGCACGAGGGGCGCCCCTACCCGGAGCTCGTGCACCAGATCTCCGCGGTGCGAGCGGCCCTGGAGGCGGTGATGCGGGCGATGGTCGACGACCTGGCCCAGGAGTGCGCGGACGCGGGCGCAGACCGTCGCCGCCTCGCGCCCATCGTGCAGGAGCTCCGCGACGTGGTCGCGAGCGCGCTCTAGGCGCGGCTCGCAGCCGGTCGAGGACGGCAGCTCATGCCCGAGCTCCACCACGGAGAGGCGGAAGCCGAGGCTGGCATCCTGCGCGGCCTTCGGCTCGCGGTGGAGCTCTCGGCCGTCATCCTGGCCATCGAGGCAGTGGGTGCGTTCCTGTCGCACAGTCTCTCGTTGACGGTCGACGCGGTCCATGACGTGCCCGACCTGCTGGCGTTCGGTCTCTCGTGGTCGGCCCTGCGGTCGGCCGGCCGGGGGTCCCGATCGGAGTTCACGTTCGGCACCCACCGGTTCGAGGTCTTCGCGGGCCTGCTGAACGGCCTATTGATCCTCGGCACCGGCGCGGCGTTCGGGTGGTTGGCGTCGGAAGCGCTGCTCCACTCGACGTCCTTCGCCGGCCCGGTCGACCCGGTCTGGATCCTGGTCGCGGCTCTGCCGGTGCTCGCCCTGCGGGTCGTGAACCTGCGGGTGCTGGGTCGGGTCTCGGGACCGGTCCGCGACCTGAACCTCCGCAGCGTGCTGGCCCATCTCGCGACCGACCTGGCGATCACCGCCGCGCTGCTGGGGGCGGGGGTCACGATCCTCGTGAACCCGGCCTGGGCCGTCGCCGATTCCTTGGCGGCGCTCGTGATCGCCGCGATCCTGGTCTACGAGAGCGTGCCCTTGCTCCGGGCGGGCTGGGAGGTGCTCACGGAGCGGATCCCCCGGGGCCTGTCGGTCGAGGCCATCACGCGTCGGGCCCGGGAGGTCCCCGGGGTGAAGGAGGTCCACGACGTGCACGTCTGGGCCGTCTGCGACTCTCTCGTCTGCCTCACCGCCCATGTCGAGGTGGCGGAGATGTCGATGCGCGAGGGGATGAACGTCCTGAGCCAGCTCCGAACCCTGGTGGAGCGGGAGTTCGGGATCGTCCACGCCACCTTCGAGCTCGAGGCGCCGCCGGCGCCGTCCGCCGGCTAGGCGGGCTGCGCCGTCGTGGGCGGCCGGACCGTCACACCGCCCAGTACCAGGAGTAGAAGGGATCCCAGGAGCGCCACGACCGCGAATCCCTCCATCCCGTAGAGCGCCGCGTTGGTCTCGCCGGCGAAGAGGAACGCGAGACCGGAGGCGAAGGCCCCGAGGACGGCGAGGACCGTGACCACGGCCGCGACCCGCACGCTCGCCTTGGGCAGCCGCATCGAGATCCGCGCGGCGTGGCCGGCGACCCCGAGTAGGAGGAGACCCACGACGACGTGGGCGGCGAGCCAGCCATCCGGATACGGGCTTCCGGCGACGGCGAGCTCATTCCCGATGAAGATCTCGACGACGACCAGCACGAGGATGACCGCGCCCCGAACGCGGAGCGACTGGTCGCGGACGGGGGCGGGCGGCACGGAGGCGCCGGTGGACGACGGAGGAGCGCTCATGGGAGGTCGGGCCGACGACCGCGGTCGGATTTGAGCCTGACCCCACGATCGCGGTCCGGTATGCGACGACGAATCGTCGGCGGAACGGGAACAGTGTGGACCCCTGGGGCGTAGGCGGGTAGGCCCCGGAGATCGCCCGCGCGAACTGGCCCACGAACCGGTCCCGCTGGGCCGGATCGGTGAGCGACGCGAACACGGGACGTAGGGCCGTCCCCTTGAGCCACTCCACGACCTCGTGGGCGGACGCGAGGACGTGAACGTAGACGGTGTCCCAGAGATCGACTTGTTCGGCGAGCGGGGCGAGCAGGTCGTAGTAGTCCGCGAGGGTGAGCACGTTCTCGGCGGGCGAGCTCACCGCGATTCGATCGCGCCACTGCGGGGATCGGAGGAGCGCGTTCAAGGGCGCGTCCCATCGCTCGCGCTCAGGACCGGGAGCCGGGACCTGGAAGGCGAGAGCGCCGGACTCCGCGACGAGCGTCCAGAGCCGCGGTAGCTCGTGGCGATGGTCCGGGATCCACTGAAGCGCGGCGTTCGAGAAGACCAGGTCGACCGGCGCGGGAGGCCGGAACTTCCGCAGGTCGGAGAGGACCCACTCGGCCCGGATTCGGGACGCCCGGGCGCTCGCCAACATCTCCGGAGAGCTGTCGACCCCCGTGAGCCGGGCCGAGGGCCATCGCTCGCCGATCGCGCGCGTGCTGGTTCCGGGCCCGCAGCCGAGGTCGACCGCCCGTTCCACCCGTTCGAGCTCGACGCGCCGCGCGAGATCGAGACCCGGGAGCGTTCGCTCCCGTTCGAACCGAAGATACTGTCGGGAGTCCCAGTCCACCATCCGATCCCGCTCACACTCGTCGGGGACGGGGATAGGGTCTTCGGCCCTTCGGCGAGGCCGCCCTCGCCGGAGTTGAGCCGCTTTCGCATAAACGGGCCCGCCGGTACGTCGGGGGAGACGGCCGTTCCGGGCCATGGTCGGGATCGATCGACGACCCTCGCAGACCGGCGCGGAGGAAGAGAGCGTCCCGGTCTTCGAGCGCCCACCGGCGCTCCTCCAGTTCCTCGACGATACCGAGGAGGCGATCCGGAGCCGCCTCGCCAAGCTCCGGCTGTTCGACCGCGTCTTCCTGCTCCAGCGGGACTGGATGACCCGGATCACGATGCTGATGCTGATCGCGGGCCTCGTCTGGGGCGCGGTCGGCGGCTTCGACGCGTTCGGGTACCAGTCGCAGGTCGTCGCGTACGCGACCCAGTCGCCCCTCCACCTCACGCTCCAGGAGATCTACTCCTCGATCACGCTCCACGGGATCCGGGAGCTGTTCGGCTTCGCCCAGCAGATCGAGATCGCCGTGGTCGGGCTGCTCGCGATCAACGCGCTCGGGATCACGCCCCGGCACAAGTGGAGCCTCTACACCTCCGTCGGACTGCTCAACGCGTCGATGCTCCTCCTGCAGGGGCCGATCTACCTCCTCCCGTTCAACGACAACTACTTCCCGGCGACGGGCTGGTACTTCCTCTCTCCCCTCGGCGTGGCCGGGCAGAGCAGTTACGCCGTCTCCGCGATCTTCTTCCTCGGCTGGATCGCGCTCGCGGCGGCCCTGCTGATCTGGACCGGCTGGATGGTCGTCCACCTCCTCGACTGGTGGCGCGCCCACGCGCAGGAAACGATCGGTCGCCGCTACCCGGTCTTCCTCTGGTTCGTCGTCGGGCTCCTGGTGCTGATGCCGTTGACCTACGTGCCTCTCCTGGTCGCGGCCGGTTGGGACCTGGGGGTCGCGTACGGCGGCTGGGCCCTGAGCCCGCTCGTGAACCAGGTCATCTTCTGGATGTTCGGGCACGCGATCGTCTACGTGCTCTTCCTGCTCCCGATCATCGGCCTCTACGTCCTGATCCCGATCCTGGCCCGACGGCCCGTCTACAGCTACCGGTTCGCGGTCCTGTCCGCGATCCTGTTCGTCGTCCTGACCCCTCTGCTCGGGATCCACCACCTGTACCTGGCCCCGCTGCCGGCCTGGTCGATCTGGCTCACCGAGGCGCTCTCCTACGCCATCGTCGTGCCGAGCGCGATCACGTTCTTCTCGATCTGGATGACGGTGAAGGGCGTGCCGGCGAGCCAGTGGGAGTGGAACGCGGTCGCCCTGTTCGCGACGCTCTCCTTCGGCGGAGCGATCTTCGGCGGGCTCACGGGGCCGATCAACGCGAACGTGCCGTTCGACGTCGACCTGCACAACAGCATGTTCATCCTGGCGCACTTCCACGCCATCACGATCCTCGCGATCGTGGCCGGCGCGTTCGCGCTGCTCTACGCGTTCTTCCCGATCCTGACCGGTCGCCAGTGGTTCTCGGCCCGTCTCGCGCAGGCCCACTTCGCGTTCACCGTCGTGGGCGGTACCACGATCGTGCTCGCGATGGACCAGCTGGGGAGCCTCGGCGTCCTGCGCCGCGAGGTGATCCTCCCGATCGTCCCGGCGATCACGGCCGACCAGCTGCTCCTCTTCGCCGGGATCATCGTGATGCTCGGCGGCCAGTTGTTCCTGGTCGCGAACGGGTTCCTCACGGTCTTCCGGGGCGAGCTGTTCAGCGCCTCGGGCCTGTCGTTCGACGAGGCGGTGCGCCTGGCCGCCCAATCGACGGCGCCCCCGAAGGCGCGCGTGCCGGTCGCCGACGTGCCGTTCACCCGGCGCCGGCCGAGGGTGGCGCGAGAGCGGGCGGAGGTCGCGTGGATCGCCACGGTCACGGTGCTGCTGGTGCTCGTGGTCGCGGCGGCGACCAGCGGAACGCTTTCCGTGGCGAACGGGGACTCGAGCCCGTCCTCCGACCCGCCGGGCACGGAGTACGTGACGATGCTGGGCCAGCAGTACTACTGGTCGGTCCACGAATCCGGCCCCGTGAACGGCTCGTTCGACAACGCGATCGTCGTCTACGCGGGAGCGTCCGTGCAGCTCAACCTCACGGCCGAGGGCGCGACTCAATCGGTGCTGGTGCCGTTCCGAACCCAGTCGGTCGTGGACGTCCAGGTCGTCCCGGGGTCGACCTCCTACGCCGCCTTCACCGCGCCCGGCGCTCCCGGCGTCTACGGCGCGCCGGACGGCGAGTACGACGGGCCGTGGTTCGGCGTCGACCTCTCCGCGCTCGTCGTGCTCCCGGTACCGGGGTCCACGGGCCAGAGCCTCAGTGACTTCTCGTCGACCGGCGGGGGCGGGGACATCTACAACCCGCCGGTCGTGACCGCCGCATCGTCTGATCTCGTGGCCAACGGCGAGGGCGTGTTCAACTACTCCGTCCCGGGACCTACGCTCACCGCCGAGGTTCCCGCGGCCGGGGCGAACGTCTCGTTCGCGTGGGAGGTGCCGCTCTCGAGCATCGGGCTCACCAACTATCTCGTCAACGTCACGTCCACGGCCTCGAACGCGCAGCAGCAGTACGTCATCGCCCACAACTACACCCTGCCGTACCCGTTCGGTCTCGAGCGAATCGTCCCCGCGACGGGGCTGGCGGCGGTGCTCTCCGCGCCGCTCACGATCAACTCGGTCGTGACCGAGACCGCCGTTGTGACACCGGGGGTGTACCTCTACGGCATCACCGTGCCGGTGGCGTACTCCTACGACCCGAACGGGGAGTCCGGGCCGACGACGGGAACCCAGACCGGGTGGGTCATGGGCCTCTGGGGGGTCCTGTGGGTGAGCGAGTCATGAGCTCGGCCGACTCGCCCGCGCCGGTCCGGCACGGGATCGCTCCGTTCACCGTCTTCTTCATCGTCGCGATGCTCGCGGCCGCCGGAGCGGTCTTCGAGATTTCCTACTGGGTCGGGGTCCCCGCCTTCGCTCCCGCCACCCTGCCTCCGTTCCTCGGGATTGTGGCGGCGCTCGTGGCGTTCTTCGCCTGGGGCGCCCGGGCCCCGCCGAACGAGTAGGGCACGCCCCCAATCGCTAAGGGCGGTGGGCCCTCCCCCCTGCCCCATGGCGCGGACCGGCTGGGATCGGATGGCCGCCTGGCGGGACGAGCGCTCCGGCGAGGACGGCGACTTGTGGCACCGGTCGATCATCCTCCCCACGATGTACGAGGTGCTGGGCCCGGTGCGGGGCCTGCGGGTGCTCGACCTCGCCTGCGGGGTCGGCATGCTGTCCCGGAAGCTGGCCCGCGAGGGGGCGAGGACCGTGGTCGGGGTCGACCGCTCGCGCCCCACGCTGGCGCGCGCCCGGGCCCGGGAGCGACGGGACCCCACGGGGGTCCGGTTCCTCGAGCGGGATGCCGGCCGGCTCACCGGTCTCGCGGACGGGAGCTTCGACGTGGTCGTCGCGAACATGGCGCTCATGGACATCGCGCACGCCGACGGCGCCCTCCGCGAGTCGGCGCGCGTACTGGTGCCGGGCGGTCGGCTGGTCTTCTCGATCTCGCATCCCTGCTTCGACCTCGACGCCCGCTCGCGCTGGCTCACCGAGCGAGAGCCGGTCGGCGACGGCCGGTTCCGGAACGTCGTGTACCGGAAGGTCTCCGGCTACCGGGTCGAGGACCGCCAGCAGACCCCGTGGTACATCTCGGAGACGCGGATCGTGCGCACCGAGTCGTTCCACCGGACGCTCTCCACGTATTCCCGGTATCTCCGGGAGGCCGGATTCTCGATCCAGCGGCTCGAGGAGCCCGTCCCGCTCGCGGAGGCGCTGGAGAAGAGCCCGCAGGGCCCGCTGATCGCGGAGATCCCGCTCCACCTGGTCGTCGAGGCGGTGCGCGGGGGCTCGACCGCCCGCCCTAGACCGGCGTCGCGAAGGTCGGCAGGTAGTCGTCGGGCGGTCGCCCGACGATCGGGATCGCCTCGCCGCACGCGCGGCACCGGTTCTGCCGGTCGAGGTTCCACGACTGGATCGTGAACCCGTAGCGACGGACCGCGATCGCCCCGCAGCCGGGGCAGTACGTGTGCTCGAGCGGATGACCCCAGACGTTCCCGAGATAGACGTACTGGAGACCCTCGGCCTTCACGACGGCGTGGAGCTTCTCCAGCGTCGGGATCGGCGTCTCGGGGAGATCGAGCATGTGGTAGTCCGGGTGGAACCGGAGCAGGTGGAACGGGGTCGCCGGACCCATCTCGTCCGCCACGTAGCGCGCCAACGATCGGGTCGCCTCGACCGAGTCGCCGACCTGGGGCACGATCAGGTCGGTGATCTCCACGTGGACGCCCCGCTTCTGCAGGGCGACCATCGACTCGCGGATCGGTTCCGGGCCCTTGGCCGCGATGTACTTCCTCAGGAATCCGGGCTCCCCGCTGCCCTTGAAGTCCACACTGACGGCGTCGAGATACGGCCCGATCGCGTCCACCGCCTCGGGCGTCATGTAGCCGTTCGTCACGAAGTTGGCGAAGAGACCGGAGCTGTGCGCGGCGCGGATCACGTCGCGCGCGTACTCGAGGAAGATCGTGGGCTCGTTGTACGTGAACGTGACGCCGGAGCAGCCGAACCGCTCGGCCCCCGCGACGGCGGCCTGCGGCGACAGCGGCCGGCCCACGACCTCGTGCTCCTGGGAGATCTCCGCGTTCTGGCAGTACTGGCACCGCCAGTTGCATCCGACCGTCCCGATCGAGTAGACCCGCGTGCCCGGCCGGTAATGGGAGAGCGGCTTCTTCTCGACGGGATCGACCTGGACCGCGCTCGCGATCCCGTACGTCAGGAGGGCGAGCTTCCCCTCCACGTTCTTCCGCACGAAGCAGAACCCGTGGGAGCCCTCCGGGATGACGCAGTACCGGGCGCACGCGGTGCACTTCACCTTCCCTCCGTCCAGGGGCCGGTAGAGCTCCGCCGGGTGGGGTCGCGCGGTGGCCAGCGCCATCGGGAGGGAACAGCCGCCGCCGACCGATAACGGTGACCTCCGCCTGCAGCCGAAGTTTCATCTCTTGGGCGGCGTCCCGTCGACCGATGGTCGCGGCGGTCGACCGGGAGCGTTCGGCCGAGGCCGACCGGGTCGAGGCGGCGGTCGCCCAACGGATCACACCCACCCCCGAGTTCCTGAGCCGCGTGGCTCGCGTCCGGGAAGAGCTCGTGGAGCGGGTCTCCGAGGAGGCCCGCGCCCGGAAGCGACCGCTCGTCCGGGCGCTGGTGGCCGGGAGCGCGGCTCGGGGGACCTTCCTGACCGATCGCCTCGACATCGATCTCTTCCTCCTCTTCCCTCCCGACCTCCCTCGCGACCGCCTGCGGGAGGAGGGGCTCGCGCTCGGCCGCTCCGTCCTCGAGGAGCCCGAGACCCGGTACGCGGAGCATCCGTACCTCCGCGGGCGATTCGAGGGATTCCACGTCGACGCGGTGCCGGGCTTCGCCGTCTCCGACCCGTCGCATCCGCTCTCGCCCGTCGATCGAACGCCCTACCACCAGGAGTACCTCGCGGCCCGGGAGACCCCGGCGTTGGTGAGCGAGGTCCGTCTGGCGAAGGCGTTCTTCCGGGCCCTGGGCGTGTACGGGTCGGAGGCGAAGACGGAGGGGCTCTCGGGCTACCTCGTCGAGCTGCTGGTGCTCCGGTTCGCGGGACTCCGTGGCCTCCTCCGCGCCGCCCGGAGCTGGCGGATCCCCGTCCGTCTGGCGGAGCCGGGTCGGGAGCCGCCGCGTCTCCCGGCCGAGGTGGCGCTCATCCTCGCGGACCCGGTGGATCCGCACCGCAACGTCGCCAGCGCGCTCTCGCGCCGGAACCTGGCGATACTGATCCTCGCCGCGGACGCCTATCTGGCCGAGCCCAGCGAGCGTTGGTACGAGCCTCGCCCGCCGGCGCCGTGGGCCCGGGACCGGGCGCTCGCGCGGGTTCAAGCACGCGGCACCCATGTCACGGTGCTGGCCATCCCTCGGCCCGACCTCGTCGACGACACGCTCTATCCGCAGGTCCGGAAGGCGGAGCGCGCCGTGGCCGACGAGATCGGGCGCGCCCAGTTCGCGGTGCTCGGTTCCTCGAGCGCCGTCGATGCCGACTGGGTGCTCGTGCTCGTCGAGGTCGCCCACGCGCGCCGCCCCGAGGTCCGCGTGCAGGACGGTCCGCCCGCCGGCCTCGACCGCGTGGGCCACTTTCTCGAGAAATGGACCGAGCGCGAGGCTCCGGTGCTGCAGGGCCCCTACGTCGCCCCGGATGGGCGACTCGCCGTCGAGACCCGGCGGAGCGAGCGCGACCTCGAGTCCGTCGTGCGAGCGGCGCTGCCCCGGCTGGCGCTCGGCCGCGACCTCACGCCGAAGGATGTGGCCACGATCGAGGTCCGACCGCTCGCCGACGCGCCCGAGACGCCGGCGCTGGGCGATGGGTTGCGGGAGCTACTGGGAAAGCGGCTCCCCTGGCTCGACGAGCGCTAGCCCACGCGGACGCCGAGGTCGACGATCAGGAACCAGACCGCGAGATAGCCGAAGAACACCAGGAAGATCAGGCCCGCCCAGTCGCCCTTGGTATAGAGGGTGCTGCGGGTGCGGAGGCGCGAGATCACGATCGGGGTCGCGATCACGCCGACCAGCCCGACCAGGAACGGTCCCCACCACGGGACGCCGGCGAGCGTGAGCGCGCCGCCCGCGAACCCGAGCGCCAGTGCGATGACGCCCGCGATCGTGAGCCCGGCGGCGAGCTCGAACTCCTTCTTCACGAACGCCGCGTCGTCGAAGACCGGGAACTCGAAGGCCGCCTCTTCCTCGTCCTCGAGCTTCTTCCGGGCCTTCTTCGCCATCGACTAGCCTCCCCGCGCGCCGATGGCCCGGGCCCAGAGCTCGTCCGCATGGTAGGAGCTCCGCACCATCGGGCCGGCCTCGACGCCTGCGAAGCCGAGATCGAGCGCACGCTGTCTCGTCCGTTCGAACTCCTCCGGCCGGACGTACCGATCGACCGGTCGATGCGCCTCGGAGGGGCGCAGGTACTGGCCGAGGGTCAGCAGATCCACACCCGACCGGCGCAGGTCCCGGAACGCCGCTTCGAGTTCCGGCTCCGACTCCCCGAGGCCCAGCATGATCGAGCTCTTCGTGACGAGCCGGTCGCCGCCGATGGCCCGAGCGCGCTGGAGGAGCTCGAGCGAACGATCGTAGCCCGCCCGGGGGTCGCGGACCTCCGGCGAGAGGGATCGGGTCGTCTCGAGGTTGTGCGCCAGCACGTCCGGGGGGTCCTCCAGCACCCGCTCGAGCGACGACGGGTCCCCCCCCAGGTCCCCGATCAGCAGCTCGACCCGGGTCGCCGGCGCGGCAGACCGGAGGCGCGCCACGGTCTCCGCGAGGATCGACGCCCCGCCGTCGGCGAGGTCGTCGCGGCAGACCTGGGTGAGCACGACGTACCGCAGGCCCCAGCGCCGCACCGCCTCGGCGACGCGAGCGGGCTCCGTCCCGTCGACGGCTCCCCGCGGCCAGTGGGTCGTGACGGCGCAGAAGGAGCAGCGTCGCGTGCAGTCCGTGCCCAGGAGCATGAGCGTCGCGGTTCCGGCCGACCAGCACTCCGAGAGGTTGGGGCAATGGGCTTCCCGGCAGACGGTGCCCAACCGGAGCTCCTGGAGCAGGTCCCGGACGTGGGCGTACTCGCCGCGCGGCGGACGCACGCGGATCCATTCCGGCAACGTGCGGGCCGGAACGGGCCCGGCAAGGGGAGCTGTGGCAGCGGCCACGGCGTTCGGAGGAGAGGGCCGTCTTAGGCTTTGCGAGCGCGGCCTCGACCGACGCGCTCCTCGAGCAGGGTCGCGAGGAAGCTCGCCGGCAGCTCGTCCATGCCGATCTGGCTCGACTCGCCCGAGCCGGCGGCGTCGAGCGAGACCAGCCCGTCGCGCTCCAGCTCCTTCAGGGTCCGCCAGAACGTCGTGCGGCTCATCGGGGTCGCGCCGAGTTCCTCCAGGAGCGCGGCGTGGTTCGAGCGGAGCTTCTGGCTCGGCACGCTGGCCCCCCGGCGCTTCAGCGACCGGGTGAGGGCCAGCAGCACCCCGAGCTGGTTCGTCGACAGCGCCTCGAGCTGGGTCTCTCCCACCGTCGGCAGGATCGATCCCTTCGACCGGCGCACGTCCTCCGCGGAGATCGCGTCGCGACCGGCCTCCTCGGCCGAGTGGGCCGCCCCGGAGAGCAGCTCGAGGGCGAAGCGGGCGTCGCCGTTCGGGGCGGCGACGCGGGCGATCTGCTCCACGGTCTCCCGGTCGAAGCTCCCGGGCCGCAGCGCGAGCGCTGCCCGCATCTCGAGAATGTCGGCGATCGCCTCCCGGTCGTAGGGCTCGAGCGCGAGCCGGTGTGTGACGCCGAAGCTCGAGCGGCTCGCCGGGTCCAGGTAGGGCAGCAGGTCCTCGGACGCGATCAGGAGCAGCGAGATCGAGCCGAGCTCCACCTCCCGGGACCGCGAGAGCAGGTAGACCAGCTTCGTCTCCTGCTTGACGAGCGCCGACGCCTCGTCGAGCAGCACCAGCAGGTGCTGCGGATTCTTCCGGATCCCCTGTTCGAAGACATCGAGCATCTCGGAGAGGCTGTAGCCGCGGTCCGGCAGCGAGACGCCGACGTGGCGCAGCAGGTCGAGCATCACGGTCCGATCGCTCGCGCGCCGCCAGCAGTTGACGTAGGCGGTCCGGACCGGGAACGCGCCGAGCCGCGAGGTCCGCTTCAGCTCCTCACCGAGGCGTCGGGCGAGCGCGGTCTTCCCGCTGCCGACGCCGCCCGTGAGCAGCAGGTGGAACGGGAGCCCCTTCGGGAGCGCCTCCCGGAAGCGGCGGCCCAGGAGTTCGAGTTCCTTCTCGCGGTGCGGCAGCCGCTGGGGCAGGAACGAGGGATCGAGCGTCTCCTCGTGGGTGAGTATCCGGTCCACCGTCATGGCGCGCGAGCGGCACCCGGGCGGTTCATTTTAGCTTCTCGACCGGCCCGGGATCCGGACGGCTCGGGAGGCTTCGGCGACGATCTCGGACCGGGGCCGCGAACCATCGACTCGGACCCAACCCGGTCCGCGCGCGAGACGCCGATACTCGGCCGCCACTCGCTCGAGCGTCCTTCGCCGCTCGAGCGGCGCGCGCGCGGTACCGCGCCCCCGCAGACGCCGGACCGCCTCCGCGAGGGGCAGGTCGATCCAGATCACCCGGTCCGGCGGAACGGTCGCGACCCGCTGGAGCGCCGCCAACCGCCGCCGAGCGGCCGGGGGGAGCGCGCTTCCCTGGTAGGCGAGCGTCGAGAAGTACGAGCGGTCCGTCAGCACGACGCGGTACCGGTGGAGCGCCCCCTCGAGCTCGGAGCGGGCCAGCCATCGGTCGAGCGTGAAGTAGACCGCGCCGGTCCACGGGTCGCTCACGCTGGCGGCCTGGGCCAGGCGTCCCAGCCGGCGATCGGCCGGCTCGTGGCGGACCGCGACCGAGAGTCCGTGCGCGCGCAGCCGCCGGGCGAGCGCCGTGACGAGCGTCGACTTGCCCGCGCCGTCGATCCCCTCGATCGCCACGAGGAGGCCCCGTTGACGCCTCACGGGCGGCGCGCCTCGATCGGCTGAGGCCGAAAGCCGTAGACCCGCTCCACCGACTCCGAGAACGGGACCCAGAGTCGGTCCGCCGCCGTGTCCCCTCGAGCGGCCACCTCGGCGGCTCGACGGGGTACGGTCGCCAGATCGAGGACCGCGCCAGGTCGTGCCGGGTCGTCGAGGAAGTCCGTCTCGAGGAACCACGGGGCCGCGTCGCCCTCGACCTGCGCGACCAGCGCCCGCTTCGCGAGATATGAGGCGGCCACTCCGTTGCGTTGTTCCGGCGGCACGCGTTGCCGGGCGTAATGCTTCACCACGCGGTGCGGATCGAGCCCGATCTCGCGGGCCTGGCCGGCGAGCCGGTCGTAGCCCGGCGCGTCAAGGTCTTCGGAGTGGACGACGATTGGGCACCCGGAGTCCCGGGCAATCTCCATCGCGTAGCGGAAGACCTCCTCGATCGCCGCGGCGATGGAGGCGTCGACCGGGAAATGGGCCCGGCCGACCTCGCCGATCGCCACGGCCCGGCGTTCCCGCACCCACGTGCCGGCGAGGTCCAGCGCCCCCTTCTGCACCGCCACTGCGGACGCGAGGCCCGACGTGGGAGCGAGCTGGACCAGGTCGATGGGGTACGGGGCCACGACCGGATAGGCGGTCACTTCGGCTTCTTTCGCGATCCGTTGGGAGAGGGCTTCGGTGGTGCCGAACTGCTCGCGGTACTCCTCCACCGTTCGGGGCACGACGGCCCCGTAGTTCTGAGTGGCCAAGAAGAGGTGCGTCCCGCCGGCCGCGCGAAAGCGTCGGGCGGCGCCCACGCCCTCGCCGGCCGGGGAGAGATGGCAGTGGTGGTCGACGACCGGTAGCCCGCGAGGGAGCGGCACGGCCGACCCGGCGGAGGCGGCTAGCGGAGCAGCCCCGCGCCCTGGAGCTCCTTCGTGATCTTCTTGACCGCGACTTCGACGTCGGACGGCTTCCGAGCGCCGGTGCAGACCAGCTTGCCGCTGCCGAACAGCAGGACGACCACCTTCGGGTCGTCGATCCGGCAGACGAGCCCGGGGAACTGCTCGGGTTCGTACTCAACGCGGTCGAGACCGAGGGTGACCGCGATCGCGTTGAGATTGATCTCGCTCTCGAGGTCGGAGCTCGCGACGATGTTCTGCACCTCGATCTTGGGGTGCATGTTGATCTTCTGGCCGCCTTTCTTGATCTGGGCCGCCACGGTGCGGATCGACTCCTCGACCTCGTGCATGCTCTTCGCACCGGTGCAGACGACCTTGCCCGAGCGGAACAGCAGGATGGCGGTCTTCGGCTGCTTCAGCCGGTAGATCAGACCCGGGAACTGCTCGGGCTCGTATTCGGCCCCGTCGAGGCCGAGGGCGATCGACTGCAGGTCGAGCTCGTCGCCGAGGGAGGTCGAGGCGACCACATTCTCGATGCGGATCTTGACCAAGGATATCCCCGGGCGGAGGAGTATTTAAGGAGGTATTTAAAGGATGGCGAAACGGCGGGTGACCTAGTGGGCGGCCGGCAGGTGCGTCCCGAGCAGGATCACGAGCGCGACGCCGACCAACAGCCCGGCGAGCCCGAACCCCGTCAGGAGGGCGGCCCGGTCCCCCGCGCCGAGGGCGAGCAGAACGACCGGCACCGCGATCGCGAGCGCCGCGATGGGCAGCAGGACGAGGAGACCCCAGCGCTTCAGGTGACGGACGTCGCTGAAGGCGCGCACCGGGGCCGGCGGGGGGACCGTCACGTGGGGCCCCCCGGCAGCGGGGCGCCTCCCAGGGGGAACCGAGCGAACCGCTGGCAGAGGGGACATCGCATGTACCGGGAGGAGCCGAGCCGAATGGCCGTCAGCGAGGCTCCCGCCACGAACTCGTAGTCGAACGAGCCTCCGCACTTCGGGCAGACCAGTCGGACGTTGCGAGTCAGCCCCACGCCCGAACGAGCCGGATGGGATATTTGACGGTCGCCGAGACGTTCAACCCGACTCGGTGGGGCGGCTCGCGAACAGGCGGCCGGCGATCACGTCCTCGACGGGGAATCCGAAGAAGTCCCGCAGCACCCGTCGAGTGAAGCCCCACAGCACGTGACGCTCGTAGAGGGTGGCGTTCACCTCGACCAGGCCGTAGCCGGTCTCGCGATGGACCCGGACCGTCCTCGCGAGGGCCGAGCGCGGGAGCCAGAAGATGTGGGCCACCTCCTCCGAGCTCCGGGCGGTCGGGGTCCGGGCGTTCCGACCCAGGGCTCCCGCGAAGACGCCGACGGTCAGGTGGAAGCGCGCCGCCGGGACGGCGCCCACGAAGCGCGGGGCCCCGTCCAGGTCTTGGGCCGTCAGCCCGACCTCCTCCTCGAGCTCGCGGAGCGCTGTCTGCTGCAGCGAGCCGTCCCCGTCGTTCACGTGGCCGCCGGGGAAGGCGACCTGCCCCGACGCCGGGTCGGTCGGCCGCTCGGTGCGCTCGATCAGCAATGTCTCCACCTCCCGCTTCCCCTCGCGGAGGACGATTGTGACGGCCGCGCCACCCAACGACACCGGCGGGACGTCGGCGGGAAAGCGACCGAGCAGCGATGCGAGCGGCAGAGGGGCGTTGCCCTCGGCCGGCGCGGCCACGGCTACGCCTGCCAGTCGTAGGCGACCTTCTCGCGCACCGTGGTCTTGTCCTGCGGGTGCTCGGACCGGGGGTCGAGCCGACGCTCGAGGTCGGCGAGCCGGAGCCGGAGCTCCCTCAGGTCCCGCTCGAGCTGCTGGATCCGCGCCGGCAGGTCGCTGGGTGCATCGGAGGCCATCGATACCGGAACCCGGAAGGGGAAGATAAACTCGTCCGAGGCTACGGGCTCCGACCCCGATGGTCGGCCTCGGCCTCGCGGACGAGGACCCGGATCGCCTCCGCGGTCTCGGTGGGGCGTTCGACCGGCACGAGGTGTCCGGTCTGGGCGAGGATCCGGATCTGCGCGTGCAGGATGGACTGGCGCAGGATGCGACCGTGCGAGGCGTCGACGACCTGGTCGTCCATGCCCTGCACGATCAGCGTGGGCACCTTGATCGTCGCGATCCGGTTCTTCTCGTCGAACGTGGAGAGCGATCGTCCCCACGCGACGGCGGGTCCGTAGTCCCGGTGCTGCACCTCCTCGCGCAGCTCGTCCGCGATCTCGAGATGGGCCTCGATCCAATCCGGGTAGTAGAGGTCCTTCAGCAGACGGAGCGCGAACGCGTCCGCCCCCTCCTTCTCGCGTGTCTCCGCCCACCGGTCCGCGATCGCGCGGGTGTGCCGGTCCGTGTACGCGGCGCCCGAGATCATCGTGAGGCTCCGGGTACGGGGCTCGTGATCGAGCGCCAGTCGCAGGGCCAGGAGGGCGCCTCCGCTCAACCCCACCCAGTGCACCGAGTCGAGGGACTTCCCGTCGAGCAGCCGGAGCACGTCCCCCGAGAGTTCCTCGAACGAGTAGGTCGAGCCCGGCGGATTCGGAGAGCGGCCGTGACCCCGAAGATCCGGGGCGATCACGCGGAACTCCGGAGCCAGGAGGGGCAGCACCGAGTTCCAGACCGTGTGGCTGCCCCCGGCGCCGTGCAGGAGCACGATGGGCGGACCCTGGCCTTCGTCGCGCGCGTGGAGCTCGATCGGGTCGGACGGGTCGGGCATCGGCGCTTCGACCCTCGCTCGGTATTTACCGCCGACCTGCCTCCGGCGCTCCGGGCGCGCCCCTAAATAGGCCGCTCCCGGTAGAGGGCCCGATGTCGCGGGGCGTGATGCTGATGAGCGGGGGGATCGACTCCCCGGTCGCCCTCGACTACCTGCTGCGCCAGCGACACGAGCTCGTGGCCGTGCACATGGACAATCGACCGTTCACGGACGACTCTCCGCTCGAGAAGGTCGTCGACCACCTCCAGGTGCTCCGTGGGCGATACCACCAGCCGATCCCCCTCTACCTGCTCCCCCACGGACCGACCCAGATCGCCCTCATGCGCAACACGGACCGGCACGTGGGCTGCGTGCTCTGCCGCCGCTTCATGTGGCGCTCGGCCGAGCGTGTGGCGGTCCGCGAGGGCGCGACGTTCCTGGCCACGGGCGAGGCGCTCGGCCAGGTCGCCTCCCAGACGCTGTCGAACATGCGGAGCGCGACGGCGTCCGTCTCCCTGCCGATCGTGCGGCCGCTGATCGGATTCGACAAGCGCGAGATCGAGGACCGCGCGAAGGCGATCGGCACCTACGCGATCTCGACTCGGCCCGGGGTCTGCTGCCAGGCGGTGCCGGAGAAGCCGGCCACCCGCTCGAACCTGATCCAGATCCTACGCGAGGAAGAGCAGATCGACGTCGATCAGATGATCGACGAATGCGTGCGCAAGGCGGTCCTGCTCTGAGGGCGCCTCGTCGCCGCCCCGCGACGCTTCAAATACGCCCGTCTCCGTAGCAGCGTCGTGGCCGGCGACCATCCTCACACCGCGTACCTGCTGGCGCTGATCGGCGGGATCTTCATGGTGCTCGAGGCGGTCATCCTGCTCGTCGCCGGGTCCGCGGTGAGCGGAGTGGTGGCCGGCGAGTTGGGTCTCGACGCGGGCGCTCTCCTCGCGGTCTTCCTCGTGGTCGGGGTGGTCGGCCTCGTCCTCTCCCTGGTGGTGCTGTACGGGGCCTTTCAGCTCAAGAACCGCCCGGGGTCGTCCAAGACCTGGGGCATCGGGCTGATCGTGATCGCCATCATCGGGCTCTTTCTGGACAACGGGTTCTACCTCGGCTTCCTCCTGGTCCTGATCGCCGGCATCCTCGCCTACATCTGGAAGGCCCCGATGGCCGCCCAGCCGTCGTGGAACCCCACGCCGGGAGCGGGAGGCTGGGGGGCCACGATCGGAGGCGCCCCTTCGGGTGGGCTTCCGACCAGCCCCGCGGCGGGTGGGCAGAAGTACTGCGCGCACTGCGGCTCGGCGAACGTCGCGACCGCCACGTTCTGTGCCCACTGCGGCGCCGCCCTCACCTGAGGACCGCGTCCGTCCGCCTCCGAGCCGATGTACCGGAAGCTCAAGCTCTGCTCGGGGAGCGGGGGATTCGAGGCGCTGCCGGAGCCGCCCCAACCCCTCGATCTCCGCCGGGCGCGTACGGCGCTCGAGGCCGCCGGCGTCGCGGTCGTCGACGCTCGGGTGATGCTGATCGCCGCCCTCGACCCGGAGGTGACGCTTAGCCGGAACGGGCGTCTCCTGTTCAAGACCCGGGACGCGGCGGCGGCCGAACGCGCCTTCGTGCGACTGCGCACCCTGCTCGACCTTCCCGCGGCCGAGTAACCTCGACGCCAGCGTCGAAGGGGCTCAGGTTATGCTCCCGACGCGACTAGGACCGATTGTCGGAGGCACATGCGCGAGGCCTGGGTCGTCGGGGCGGCTTCGAACCGCTTCGGCAAGATGAAGGAGAGCGCCCGCGAGGCGGCGACGCGGGTCTCCCTCGAGGCGATCCGCCAGGCCGGGCTCGAGCCCAAGGACATCGGCTACACGTTCGTGTCGAACGCCTTCGGCATCTCCGAGCACCAGGCGCACGTCGGGCCGCTCATCAACGGAGGGCTCGGGATCCCGGACGTGCCGTCCGCCACGATCGAGTCCGCCTGCTCCTCGTCGAGCGCCGGGCTCCACGAGGCGTTCGTCCACGTGGCCGGCGGGTTCTCCGACGCCGTCCTCGTCGTCGGCGCCGAGAAGCTCTCGCACCTGGACACCCTCGCGGCGACCAGCTACTTCGCGATCGCCGCCGACTACGCGTTCGAGACCAAGAACGGCGCCACCTTCCCCGGGCTCTACGCGACGCTCGCGAACGCCTACCAGCACACCTATCCGACGAAGCCCGAGATGTTCGGCGCCGTCGCGATCAAGAACCACGCGAATGCGGCGCGGAACCCGCACGCCCAGTTCCAGCGGGAGATCTCGATGGAGACGTACCTCAACTCGCCGATGATCGCGTCACCCCTCCGGCTCTACGACTGCTGTCCCTTCTCGGACGGGGCCGCCGCCGTCGTGGTGGCCGCGAAGGAGTTCATGCAGCACCCGGTGACCGAGCCGCTCGTGATCCGGGCCTCCGCCCGATCCGGCTCGATCACGGAGATGCAGGACCGACCGGACCTCCTGGGGCTCCCGGCGACCCGCTCGGCCGCGGCGAAGGCGTTCCGCCAGGCGCACTTGGAGCCGAAGGACATCGATTTCCTCGAGGTCCACGACTGCTTCACCACGGCGGAGGTCCTCGCGCTCGAGGACCTGGGGTTCTATCCGAAAGGGACGGCGGCGCGCGAGGAGTTCGAGGGGTCGACCGCCCGGGACGGCAAGCTGCCCGTGAATTCCTCCGGCGGCCTCAAGGCGAAGGGCCATCCGGTGAGCGCCACCGGCGCTTCGCAGGTCGTCGAGATCTTCGAGCAGGTCAACGGTCTCGCGAAGGGTCGCGAGGTGCCCCGAACGAACACCGCCCTCGCCCACAACGTGGGCGCGACCGGCGGCTCGTGCTCCGTGCACATCTTCTCCCGCCGCTGAACGGGACGCCGATGCCGGATTCTGAGCTCCCCGCGGCCCCTCACACGATCGACGACTGGTACAAGGGCTACGAGGAAGGCCAGGTCCTCCGCGGCTTCCGCTGCGCGAACTGCGGGCTCGTGACCGCGACCTGGGCGCTCGCCTGTCCGCGATGCGGGAAGTCGGCGTTCGAGGAGACGCAGCTCGCGACGGCCGGTGCGGTCGTCGCCTTCACGATCCTGAGCGTGCCGGGCGACGAGTTCCTGAACGACGCTCCCTACGCCTACGTCGTCGTCGAGCTCGACGGCGGCGGACGGATCACCGGCTGGATGCCCAGCGTGCGCAGCCCGACCGAGATCGCGATCGGGGACCGGGTGCGGTTCGCCCCCAGCTATAAGCCCGGAGTGCAGTTCGTGAAGGACGCTCCGGCGTCCTCGAGCTGATCCCGAGATGCCCCCGCTTCCGAACGATATCGACCGGGTCTGGCTGAAGAACTACCCGACCTCGGTCCCCGC
>JASHYV010000026.1 GCA_030064695.1 Thermoplasmata archaeon | reverse complement strand
CGGAGGAGCTCGATCGCCTGCGTCGCTCCCTCTGCCTCGCCGTCGACGCGGAAGTGGTGCAGGCGAAGGAGCCCGCGGAGGAGTACCCGGGTCTCCTCGTCACCCGCGACCACGATCGCGCTGGGGCTGCTGCCCTCCGGGGCGCTCACGGTCATGTACGGGCGTCAGTCGTCTCGCGAGGCGAGACTGCGCTGCTTAAGACCTTAAGGGTTCGCTCGGACGGTGTCGCACGGCTCGGGGCGCGATGCGGCAAACGGCCCCAACGACCTCCGCCGCGCTCACGCCGAAGGAGGCTCACGGACCCCCCAGGCCGCGACGCCGGCGGCGTGCAGCAGCCGGTCGAGTCGATCGTGGTACTCCGCCGCCGGCGCGTCGAGGAGCTCCCGCAGGGGCGGGGCGAGCGCCGTCCCGAACTCCTGCTCGGTCGGCGTGAACTGCCACGCATGCGCGGGGCCCCGTCCGATCGCGAGCAGCACTCCGTAGGCGAGCCCCCGCTCCTTGCCCTCGCGGGGGAGGTTCTGCAGCACGGCCCGCTCCGCGCCGCTCTCCCGGTGCACCCGATAGGCCCGGGCGACCGCGTCGACCCAGGCCGCCTCGGGGACCAGCGATCGGTAGCGGGGCAGCTGCTCCAGGAGCTCGCGCTCGTCGCTGCGCTGCTGGGCCCGCTTCAGGATCTCGCCGATCCGGCCCGGCGCGCCCCGGGCCTCCTCGACGAGGCGCCGGGCCTCCGTGGGGTCGCTCACGATGGCCGCGACGATCGCGTCGGAGTGGTGCGGCCAGAGCCGCTCCAGCGCGCGCGACGCGGACGCCTCGTCCACCTCGAAGTATCCGCCCAGGTCGCCGAGGACGCGCTCGAGCGCCCGTCGCTCGGTCGGGGACGGATGGAGCGCGGTGAGGAATGCCGCGAGGTCGGATCCGTAGCAGACGCCGCCCGCCACCAGGGTGCGGCGCGAGGTGCGCTCGATCCGCGGCTTGAGCTCGGCCAGGTAGGCGTCGAGCAGCTCCGCGTCCCCGGACCGGCCCACCTCGTAGTTGCGTCGGAGCCCCTTCGGGAGCGACGGGAGGTCCGCATGGACGCAGTCCGGCCCCCCGCGGCAGGTGACGTTGAGCGAGGCCGAGACCGGGAACTCCTCGTCGGGCGCGGGGCCGGCGGCCCCGTCGGAGAGCGAGCCCAGGAGATGCCGCTCCGCCTTCGCGCACCGCCGGCACACCCGGAAGGAGCGCTGGGCGCCCGGCCAGTCGACCTCGAGGTACGGGCGCGGCTCGTTGTCGTGGAGGTGCGGGCACTCCCACCGGTGGGAGCCGGCCCGTTCGACCATCTTGTAGGGAAGGTCCTGGATCCGCTCCTGGAGGAACTCGGGCGGCGGCGTCGGCGAGCCTCCCGAGCAGTAGAGCTGGCGGCGCGTGGCGAAGAAGTGGAAGCCCCGTTTCGACCACTCGACGTACCCGAGCAGCAGGCGGCCCGGGTCGTCCGACTGCTGGACGGCGACCTCCGCCTCCCGGGGGGACCGGGCGAGCGGAGCGTACGAGACCTCGCCGCCGGGCAGCGGGAAGGAGACGACGCTCGGCGACTTCGGATCCAAGGCGTAGTGGAGGAGGCCCGCGTACGAGCGGGCGAGCGCGTCGCCCCGCCGGGTCAGCTTCTCGAGCCGGTGTTCGTCCTCGCGGGCCTCGCGCACGTCCTCCAGCTCGGCGCGCAGCTTCTCGAACCGCTCGGGCGGACAGTCGGCGGTGAGTCGCGGCAGCAGGCCCTCCACGGAGCGCTGGAGCGCCTTCGCCCGGTCCGTCAGGTCCTGCTGGCGGAGTACCGAGGCGCGATGGACCCGCGGCATGGTGCGGGGCGCCGAGCGGCCCCGGCTACATATTCCCGCGGGGGCGCTAGCGACGGCACCGCTCGAGGAAGTGGCGGAAGATCTCCCGCCCTCCTTCGGTGTGCTCGACCTCGGGATGGAACTGGATCGACCAGAGCGGGCGGTCGGGCGGCGCCATTGCCTCGACGGCGCAGGCCGGCGAGTGCGCGAGGATCTCCCAGCCGGGGGGCACCATGACGACCTGGTCGTTGTGGCTCGCCCAGACGCGGAACTGCGAAGGTAGGCCGGCGAAGATGGGGTGCTCCGGCTGGTCGACGGTCAGATCGACGGCCCCGAACTCGGGGGCGCCCTTCGCCACGCGACCCCCGAAATGGCGGCCGACGAACTGGTGGCCCACGCAGATGGCGAGGACCGGCACCTCGGCCCGATCGATCCACTCCGAGACTGCGCCCAGCGTCTCCGTGCCCTCCATGCTGAGCGCCCCGCCCGAGAGCACGACGCCGTCCGCGTCGAGCTCCGAGAACGCGGTCGTGTTCGGCACGATCCGGGTGTCGGCCCCGAGGTCGCGCAGCACCCGCCACTCCCGGTGGGTCCACTGCCCGCCGTTGTCGATGACCGGGATCTTCACGGGGCCGTCCCGGGCGGCCGCGCGGGCGGGTCGCCCGGCTGCAGCGCCTCGACCTTCGATTTGAGCTCGGAGACGTCCTGCCGCATCCGGAGCATCTCCTCCTCGAACGGCGTGAAGCCGGCAGGGCTCAGCATCCGGTGCGAGATGTAGATCCCGATGAAGATCGCGCCCACGAGCGCGATGATCGTCGTGAAGACGAGCGCCACGACGAGCGACACGGGGTCGTCGACCGCGGAGGCGATCGGGAGCGTGAACAGTCGGGTGAGCTCCGCAACCTCGATCACGAGGAGCACGACGATGAGCGCGCCCCAGAGGACGAGCGCGAGCCGGGACGGGCGCATTACGGGGCCCCCGTCGCACCCACGTCCGCGAGCGGGATCAGGAGCGGGAGGCTCGCGACCGAGGTCACGGGCGCCACCGTGACGCCCGAGGTCGGGGAGACGCCCAGGAGGCTGTTCGCGGGCGAGCCCGAGGCGCCGGTCATGTAGAAGGCGAAGACGCCCACGTAGAGAGCGATTCCGTTCGAGTCGTAGTAGGCGGAGACGTTGAGGGCGATCGGGTTCGCCTCCGAGCTCACGGTCACCGTGAGCAGGTTCGTCACGTTCGAGGCGACGGTCCAGTTGAGCTTCGACCAGTCCGGGGAACCCGATCCGGTCCAGGTGAATCCCGTCGCCCAGCTCACCAGGATGATCGCGTAGCGCACCGTCGCCCCTTCCGCCCGGACATAGTAGTGGGTCGAGTTGTCGCTCGCCACCCGGTCCACGACAAGCTCGGCCTGCGTGAACACCGAACCGGCGGCGGGGGCGCCGCCCAGGGAGAGGAGCACCGGGGTGAGCACGATCAGCACGACCAGGACGAGCGCGACGCCGACCAGGGGCCAGGGCAGGTAGCGGCCCAGCCGGCGGCGGGGGGAGACGGGCAGGCTCACGGTGGATCCGCCTTCCAGCCGACGTAGAGGTGGTGCGCGACCCCGAGCTGGTCGAGCAGCTTCCCGGCGAGGTACGCGGTCTGGTCGTCGACCGACTTCGGGTGGAGGTAGTACGGCGGGGCCGCGTCCAGGATGACCGCGCCGGCCTCGCTCAACGTGGTGAGGTGCCGGAGCAGCGAGGTGGGGAGCGGGGTCTCGCGCGGCACGACGACCAGGCGGCGGCGCTCCTTCAGGTGCACGTGCGCGGCGCGGGTGAGGAGCGTGTCGGCGAGACCGAGCGCGATCTTCGCGGCCGTGTTGGACGAGCACGGGGCGATCGCCATGCCGCGGGTCGACGTCGAGCCGCTGGCGATCGGCGCCCCCAGGTCGTGGTCGGAGTAGACCCGGGTCGCGAGCTCCTCGAGCCCGTCGACGTCGATACCGCACTCCTCGCGCAGCACCGCGCGAGCTCCGTTCGAGACGACGAGCGCGACCGGGACGTCCGCCTCGCGCAGGGCCCGGAGCGCCCGGAGCGCGATGGGCGCTCCGCTCGCTCCCGAGATCCCGAACACGATGGGCGGTCCCTCCGGCACCGGCGTCCCCGTCCTTATGAGGGCCACACGGCTCGGTCGATAAGACGGTTCGCGAGGGAGCGACGGTGGGGCATCGGGCGGCGATCGTCGGGGCGGGCCACACGCGGTTCGGGGTGCTCGCGGAAGGGCCCCGGGCCCTGCTCCGCGAGGCTGCCGACCGGGCGTTCGCGAGCGTCGACCGGGGGGCGGAGCGTCGCCGCGTCGGGGAATCGTTCCTCGCGACGATCGGCTTCGGGGGTTGGCAGATCGGCAACGCCTCCGCGCTGCTCTCCGAGGCGGCCGAGACGCCCGGGGTCCCCGCGACGCGGGTCGAGAACGCGTGCGCCTCGGGCGGGTTCGCGCTCCGCAACGGGGTCCGGGCGATCGAGACGGGCGCGCGCGACCTGGTGCTCGTCGCGGGCGTCGAGAAGATGACCGACCTGACGAGCGCCCGGCGCCGCTACTGGCTCGGCGTCTCGGGCGACACCGAGTGGGAGCGGTCCGCCGGCCTCACCTTCGCCGGCGTCTACGGCCTCCTCGCCTCGGCGTACGCGCACGATCATCCCGAGGCGCCCGCCGCGATGGCGGCCGTGGCGGTCAAGAACCACGAGAACGGAGCCCTGAACCCGAACGCGCACTTCCAGAAGCGCGTCTCCCGCTCCGACGTGGAGAGCGCCCCCCGGGTCGCCGCGCCGTTGGGGCTGTACGACTGCTGCCCCGTCTCGGACGGCGCGGCGGCGCTCCTGCTCGCGCCCGCGGAAGCGGCGCACCGGTACACCGACACCCCGGTGTACGTGGAGTCGCTGGGGGCGGCCTCCGATACGCTCGCCGTGCAGGAGCGCGAGCGCCTGACCGAGTTCGGCGCCACGCGGCGGGCCGCGGAGGAGGCGTTCCGCCACGCCCCGTTCCCGCGCGAAGCCCTCTCGTTCCTCGAGGTCCATGACTGCTTCACGATCGCCGAGCTGCTCGCGCTGGAGGACCTCGGACTCACCGGTCCGGGCGGAGCGGTCGAGCTGACCCTGTCGGGCGCCACGGCCCGGAGCGGCCG
>JASHYV010000025.1 GCA_030064695.1 Thermoplasmata archaeon | reverse complement strand
GCACCCACGATCACCACGACCGCGAGAACGGTCGAAAGCCGGACGCCGCCGCCGAATGATCGGAGGCTCCAGCGCGAGGTCATTGATGCGGTCGGAGCTCCGGCGGGGGATCGTCAGCGCGGAGGCGCCGCGGCTTATGTTCCCGCGGCCCCGGTCACGGTGACCATGAAGTCGCAGCTCTCCCCCATCACCGACGGACCTGCGCTGCTGGAGAGCGAGATGAAGCCCGCCCACTGGATGTCCCCGCCAGCTGCGATCACGTGGGAGAGCGTCGCCGTCTGCCCTCCCGCACCGACGACCACCGAAGGGGTGAAGAAATTGTCCGCGAAGATGAGGTACCCGCAGAGTCCTCCGCTGGCCAATGTGATCTGCTCCGTCGTCGAGGCCGGTAGGCTGCCCTCGTTGGTCAGGGAGTCCCCGTACGCACAAACATCGCCGGGTGCGAGGTTTCCGGCCACCAGGTCGAGCGTGTCGCCCGGTAGGCTCGTCGACGTTCGCTCTACCGTGCACACGTCGTTGGGGGCGAACCCGGCAGGACTCGGGTTTGGCCCCCAAACGAGGGGCCCGACCGTACCGGCGGAACCCGAGCCGTTGAGGTAGGCGGTGGCAGTGAACGCGGCGAACCCCGTACCGGCCATGGCGAGTACCGCCACGGCCACGAGGCCCATCGTCGCGGCTCTCGAGAGCTGCACCTACCCCTCCGGCGACACCGGCTACGGTCGGGCTCGAGTCCCTATGCCTCTGTCCTAGGTTCCCGCCACGGCCGTGAAGACCTCGGTGTAGGCGACGGTACTTCCCGCGCACCCGGTGCTTCCGGACGGGAGGCCGAAGTCCAAGCCGTACGAGATCGGGACGGAGTTCGAGATGGCGATTGGACCCTTTTCTGACTCTCCAAGGGTGTGGTATCCCCAGTTGTCCAAAGCGTACCAGGTAGTGCAACCGGTCTCGGTAACGCTCGTCACCTGCGTGTAGACGCCGCCGGGAAGCGAACCGGTGTCGATCAGCGTGTCGGAGACGGCGCAGTAATCCCCGGGCGCGAGGTTGTCCGCGACCACGTTGAGCGTGTCGCCGGTCTCGGACATCGTGGTTACAGTCGCCGTACAGGTCACGTAGTACGAGCTTCCCGCCGTCCCCGGGTCCGTGCCCCACGTGAGCCCGATCGTACCGGCCTGACCGCTGCCGTTCAGGTACGCCGTCGCCGTAAACGTCGCAAAGCCGACTCCTCCGACCGCGACCACTGCCACGATCGCCGCCACCGCCACCAGCCATCGGTTTCCCATTGCTGCCTCTGGGGTCCTTCGACCCGAGCGGAGAGTAGAGTCGTGGGTTATACCGCGACGGAATCTCCCTTCGCGTTGGCCGCTACGAATTCGGGATTTGGTGGCTACAATTTCCAGTACTGCTCCGGGTCCCTCCGGTGACTAAGGAATCTCCGGGGCCCCGGATCTCGGAGCTATCGTGAGCGATTCCGCCGGCGAAGCTTCGAGAGTTGCAGCTCGATCTGCTCGATCTCCGTGCGCGCCGCAACTGAGTTCCCCGAAGAGAGCGCCTGAATCGCCCGTCGCGCCTCATGGCGGACCGTCTCGGATGTCGCGTCGTCGGCGCGAAGCGCCTCCAACCGAAGGAGGTCGTTGCGCAGTCGCTCCGCGAGCTGGGTCGCTTCGGGCTCGGGAGCCAGCTCTCCCTCAGGGAGGGACGCGCCTTCTGGCGAGGGCAAGGTCTCCCCAGTCGGACCGGGGTACCGATAGACGTACCCGAACCGACCGTCGATCACGTAGAAGGTTGACCTCGCCGGGTCCGGGCGAGAGGGTCGGAGCACCGGCTTTCCCAGAATATCGGCGATCTTGATCAGATCCGGGAAAGTTCGGACCGGGGTGGTCACAGCGCCCGCGGGAGCCTCAGCGACGAGGGCGATCGCCTCGTCGTAGGGCCGGACGAGTTCGTCGAGCGGTGGCAATGGTTCCTCCTCCGGCCGACGGGTTGCCACCCACGTGCTGCCACCGAAGGCGCCGAGCGAACCAGCCAGCGCGGCGATCGGGAACACCGCGTTCCCCAGGCTCGAGGAACTCGGGGGTGCCGCTCCAATCACGCTGCCCGAAGCAGAATGCGAGAGACCTGCGGGCGAAATCAGCGCGCCGGAGAACGAGAAGTTGAGGGCGGGAACGCTGTCGAGCGACGCGCTCGCCCCGGGCACGGAGACCGTACCGACGACCGAGGGCACGAGGGCCAGCGAGTAGCTCGCGCCGGTGTAGCCGAGCTGCGTGTCGATCGCAGACGCGAGCGCGACGACCGAGGAGACGTTGGCGGCGTACTCGAAGCTTAGGGAGAACCCGGCGGTCGCGGCGTAGGAAGAAGTGTTGATCGCCGTGAAGAGCGTCTTCGACCAAACCGACGTCGAGAGCACTACCTGGAAAGTGTCGATCAGCGACACGTCGACCGAACGGTTGGAGGTGAACGAGTAGACGATCGTCGCGTTGATCCAATTGGTGATCGACGTGAAGAGGGTGACGTTGCCGCCTTCGATCTGCGTCACGTTATCGTAGAGGTAGCTCGGGCTCAGGGACGCGGTGAAGTTGCCGAGGGCTTGCTGGGAAAACGTCGCGAGGATAGGTGCCGAGGGGCCCCCGCCCGCTGGATGGCTTTCCGAGTACAGGTAGAACGCCGCCCAGACGGCGGTGAGCAGGAACGCCACGGCCAGGATCGCCGCGATGCGTCGGGTCCGAGGGGAGGGCGTCATCCGTGCCCCACCTTCCAGGCCCAGGGCACCACCACGAGCAGCGCGACCACGGAAGCGGCGAAAAGGGGTTCCAGGATGAAATAGCCCAAGTCGGGTACGTGCGCGAGCACGATCCCACGCACGTCGGCATACGGTACGGTACAGGGGTCCTGCACTTTGTTCGCGTCGCCCTTCGTCTGGTAGACCCAGTTCGGCCCCGAGTCCACGATCCGGATCACCCGATGCACGGTGGGAGCGGGTAGGCAGCCCACGTCGAAGACCAGGATCGTGCCCACGTGGATCTGGTCCGGGGACGCGTGCTCGACCACGACGAGCGTGCCCCGCTCGAGCGTCGGCGACATGCTGCCCGTTGCGATCGCGAGCAGCGGCTGGGCGGTGCCGAGGACCGAAGGGAGACCGTACGAGACGCTGATCAGGGCGACCCCGACCGCCGCTCCCGCGACCAGCAGGCCCGAGCCCTGCACTTGGGAGCGGGCCCGGAGTCGGTATCGATACCGACGAGGACCGATCCGCTCGCCGAGATACCTCCGGGACTGGAGACGGGGCTCCCGGAGGCCCACCGCCACGAGGATCAGGAGCGCGACCGCCGTGACCAGGAGGGCGACGAACTCGACAACCCAGCTGGGATAGGCTGCGCCCACCGGCAGGAGTTCTGCGGTCGCGGTAACGCCGGCCCATACCGTGACCGCACCGAGCACGTTCCATTCGCTCTTGTAGCAGAGTAGGGCCAGGGCCATCCCGAGCACTACGTCGACCGCCGTGGTGGTGAACAGGTACTGGACGGCGGCTGTGGGGCCCAGTACGGGAAGGATGCCGAGGTTCGTCGCCACTAGGGCGAAGGCGGTCGATGACGCGAGCAGAGCCGGTCGCACGCCGATCGAACGGGAGAGCGTGCGGAAGACGTAGCCAAAGAAGAGGCCCACCTCAGCCACCGCGATGAGCGGGGCCGAGAGGAGAAGGAATCCGAAGGTCGCCGGGTCCATCGGGAACGAACGACCGAACCCCAACACGAAGCCCGGGTCGAGTCGGATGTCCACCGCGACCAATACGAGGAGCGCCGCGAACCCAATCGCTGGTCCGATCGGGCCACGAATCTCAAATCCGGCGTCGCGAAGCCGCTTCCCGTCAAGCCTGAGCCCAACCAATAGCAGCCCGAGGAACACGACCTGCAAGGCCACAAAGGCGGCATACTGCTCGAGGATCGAGAGGCTCGAGAGCAAGAGAAAGTAAACCTGTGCGACCGCGACGGCCGCCCCGGCGACGCCGACCGCGATGAGAAGGCTCCGGCGACCCGGATCTATCGGACGAATCGGTGCGCTCGGAACCCGAGTCGCGAGCAGCGCAGGCACGGTCAGCTCACCTCGAGCCCCGGTCTCGCCGGGGCGGGTCGACGGGAGGAGCGGGCCACGCTTCCGGAACCCGGTCGTCGGAGGGCGAACCGGGCGCGCCTGTGCGCCCTCCCGACCGGGCGATCCAGTTCTCGGATCCTACCGGACTTCCGAGCGGGTGTACCTCAAACGGGGACGATGGCCGCGTGGGGGTCATCCCCCCGGCCGTCGCTCCGATCGCGTCCAAACGGGGCAAGCCCAGACACGCAGGGAGCGGGGCCGTCCCGATGGGTACGGTCCCGAGTTCCACGGCGAGCTGCCCCAGAGCGAGATGGAGCCTCGCGCTCTGGGCGAGCACCCGATCGATGGACTCGAGCACGGTGTCGGCCCGTGCCGTGAGCCGTAGCCCGTTCGGGCTCTCCAGTATCAGGTCATGCTTCAGGCAGAACGAGAGATAGGTCCGGTACGAGCGCGGATTGAGGTTCGCGAGCCCGATGATTCGCGTTCGACGCCCGGCGACCCGAGCGGCCAGCAGGAAGTCCCGGAGGATTGCGATCTGAGTGCGGTAGCGCGGTGCCCCCCGGTCCGTATGCAGCCCCCTGCCCCGGTTCCGCTTGCGCGGAATGCTGCGGTCGGGCGGACGGCGTCCCGCTATAATATGGCTAGTAAACCGTGCGTCGGTGTCGCCGGAATTTCTGTAGTTTTCGAGCTCCGAGAGGGCTCTCCGCGCCGCCGCGAGGCGCAACAGGAGTTGCAGCCCGACCACCTTCGCGGTTGCGTCTCCACGCGCTCGCGCCCTAGCTCTTTGACTCCGCGGCTGACGCCATTTTCGCGGGTTTAGCGTTCAGGACCCATCGTTCCCGGAGTTCGACTGACTGGGCCACGCTGGGCCGTCGAGTCAAACCGTGCGACGGCGCTCGGATCGCACGTCGGGATCAAGCGTGCGCCCTCGGGACGGCTGTTAAATACGGGACCCCGGCATTTTTTCGGTGCTGGGGAGCCGGGCCCCTGGCGACACCGTGGAAACGGAGTAGGAAAGCTGGACGGGAGTACTGCGTGTCGACGTTCCCGCCCGCATCCGCTCCCCTCCGTCCCGGAGAAACCCCTGCGGACCAGGACCCCGCGCGTAAGGTCCGACTGTGCGCCGAGTGCGGACGTCCGCTCACGGTCGGCGAGCGGATGTTCTACTTCCTGGACGCTCTCCACTCTCCCGCGCTCTGTCGCGTCTGCCTCGCCGAGAACGAGCGGGCGTCGTGGCAGGTCGCGGACCTTCCGATCGGCGGTCGCTCCGGTCGATTCGAGTTCGCGGGCTCCCCCTCGTCGTCGCCGCGGTCCCGGGCCGAGGCTGCCGGAGACGGACGCTACTACCCCTTCTTCGAGGAGTATCTCGCCGATGTCGACGCCGCCCTCGCCGAGCTCCCCCGCACGTCGCCCCTGCGGTCCGTGTCGCTACGCCTCCGCGGGGTCGCGGTCGGCCTCTGGGAGTCGGGCGAGTTCACGGAGGGCCTCCGAGTCATCCGTCGACTCTGGTCGCAGCTTGGCTCCATGAACCTCATCCCGGCGAACTCGGCCGACGACGGCCGGCTGGACGGCAGAGTGCCGCCGACCGCGAGTGAGCCGTTTCCGGAGTACGACGAGTCTCTCCTTGAACCCGCTGCGACGGAAGAGACCACCCCCGTGGAGCCCGCACGGGATCGGGACACGATCGCCCCGGGACCTGCGGCCGCGACCCGCCGCCGGGCGGGGCCCGCCGGCGCGGCCGCCGGTCCGACGGGTCCCTCCACGGTCGGACCCGGACCGAGCCCGCTCGACCCGGAGCTCGAGAGGGCGCCGCGGTGAACAGCCTCTTCCTGGAGATCGTCACGGTCTGGGAGATCGTCGCCCTGTCGGCGACGATCCTGCTCAGCGTCTATCTCATCTCGGAGATCGTGCTCGCCGTGATCCGGCCCTGGCCGGATCGCGCCGGGGACCCCGACGTCCCGCTGCCGTTCGTGAGCGTCGTGATCCCGACCTACGACGAGCCGGACGAGATCCTGCGCGCCACGCTGGCGTCATGGGATCGGGTCCGCTATCCGGCGTTCGAAGTGATCCTCGCGGACGACTCGACGACCCCCGTCGAGGTGGATCCGAGCCGGGTCCGCGTCCTGCGCCGGCCGAACCGCGAGGGCTTCAAGGGCGGGGCGCTGCGCAACGCGTTCAACCACCTCGACCCCCGATCCGAGTGGCTCGTGGTCTTCGACGCCGACTACCTGGTCGACCCGGACGTCCTGGTGCGGTTCGCCCAGCACTATGGGCCGGGCGTCGGGGGCATCCAGGGCTTCATGTCGATGGGGCTCAACGACCCGCCGACGATCCTCACGCGGTTCAGCGAGGCGATCCACCAAGTCGCCGGGGTCCTGCTGGCGGGGCGATACCGGCACCACGGGTTCGTCGGCGTGCAGGGCACGGTGCAGGCGTACCGGGTCGAGGCGATCCGCGAGATGGGCGGCATCGCTCCGCAGTTCACGGCCAACGAGGACCTGGACACGAGCTTCCGTCTCCGCAAGGCCGGGTGGAAGATCGTCTACGATCCCCGGATCGTGGGCTACGGGATCGCGCCCGACCGCTACGGTACGTTCTTCACGCAGATCACTCGCTGGACCGCGACCACGGTCCGCGAGTACCGCCGGCACTGGAGGAGCTACGTGGCCTCTCCGCACGTGCCGTTCTGGGAGAAGGTCGACTCCGCTCTGTTCTTCATGACCTGGACGAATGCGGTCGTGGTGGCCCCGACCCTGTTCTTCATCCCGTGGGCCTTCCTCTACCTCCACCTGATCCCGCTCTGGTCGGCGATCGCGATCACGCTGCTGCCGCTCGTGGTCTTCGGCGCTCCCGCCCTGATCCGGCGAACCGAGCGCGTCGGTCTCCTCGGCTGGCTCTGGTACTACGTGATGCTCCTGCCCGGCAGCCTCGTGATGTTCCGAGCGGCGCTGTCGGGGCTGCTCGGCGAACCGGGCTTCGCCCGGACCCCGAAGAGCGCCAAGGCGCTCTCGGAGATCCCGCGAGCGAAGGCCCCGGCGGACGGGTCCGACTCGCCCTCGGTGCTCGACTTCCCGGTACGACGCTTCTCCTGCCGCCGCTGCGGACGACCGATGGCGAGCTCGGACGTCGCCTTCTACGCCTCGGCCGGGCTCGACGTGATCGACGCGGAGTGCCGCGCCTGTCTCACGGACGATGAGTGGGGCCGCTTCCGACCGACGCCCAACCCGCTCTCGGCCGCGCTGAGCTAGGCCGACCGACCGTTCATATCGCAGGACCCCCTCGCCGGGTCGAGGCACCCCATGGTTCAGCGAGTGACCGAAGTGGTAGGGACCGATCCGGCGAGCTTCGCCCACGCCGTGCAGAACGCGGTGACGACCGCGTCGAAGACCGTCCGCGGGATCAAGTGGTTCCGCGTCTCGGAGTTCGAAGGCTCCGTCGAGGGCAGCAAGGTAACGGAGTACCGCGCGCTGGTCCGCATCTACTTCGACTACGAAGAGAAGGCGAAGTAGCCGCCGACGGAACGTGCCGGCGACCCATCGTCGGCCGGGCAGCCCCGAACGGATCCGGGCCGCCTGGCGTAAGGCGTACGAGCAGACCCCGTACCGGGACCTGCCTTGGTTCAGCGAGGCCCCCAGCCCGGAGGTGCGGGCGGCGGTCGAGGATAGGATCTGGCCGTCGGGCGGTTCGGTCCTCGACGTTGGCTGCGGAGCCGGAACGAACCTGATCTACCTCGCGCAGCAGGGCTACGACGCGCATGGCATCGACCTCTCGCCGGAGGCCGTCCGGGCGGCCCTCGAGCGCGCGGCGAAAGCGGGGGTTCGGATCGACGCTCGGGAGGGCGATGCGCTGCGTCTCGACTTCAGTCCCCGACGGTTCGACGGCGCGATCGATGTCGGGTGCTTCCACGCGCTCCCGATCGATCGGCGGACGCAATACCGGGAGGAACTGAACCGGGTGCTGAAGCCGAACGCCCGCTTCGTGCTGGTCTGGGCCGCCCGAGAGTCCCGGCGCGGGATCGGACCCCCTCACCGACCGGCGGTCGTGGAGGTCACGGAGGCGCTCGAGTCCCGCTTCCTCTTCGAGTCGATCCGTTTCGAGCCCTCGATCGGGACCTGGAAGCTCGAGGTCTACGTAGCCCGTGCCCGCCGCCGGTCGAAGCCGTGGCCCGCCGCGCGCTGAGTCGAGAGACGACAGCCTAGTCGGGCTCTCCGGTGGGCCGGTCCGCCGGGACCTCCGTGTAGGGTCGGTCGCGCCCACGGAGATAGGACGGGACGATTGCCGAGAGCGTGAGGCAGCCTGAGATCAGGAAGATGACGTGGATCGCGCCCAGGAATCCGGCGGCCACGTGGGGCGCGAGTCCGGAAGCGGTGCCGCCGACCAGGATCGCGTCGATCGCGGCCCGCGGCATCACCGCTGACATCACGAGCAGCGTGATCCCGAGGCTGATCGTGGAGCCCGAGTTCAGGAACGTCGTCCCGACCCCCGAGGCCACGCCGCGGCGGGCCGGAGGGACGGCGCTCATCATCGCGGCCCGGTTCGGCGAGGCGAACATCCCCATCCCGGCCCCGGCCAGTACGAGCGGCGGGGTGAGCTGGAGGAACGACTCGCTCGGACCGATGGTCGATAGCCAGAGGAACCCGGAGGCCGAGACGCATAAGCCGACGAGGATGAACCAACGGGGCCCGTAGCGGTCCGAGAGCCAGCCGCTCACCGGCCCGAAGGTTGCCAGCGAGGCGGAGACGGGGATCAGGAACAGCCCCGCGGTGAACGGACTCAGGAACCGCGGTGGGCCCTGCAGGTAGAATACCAGCACGAAGACGAACGCTCCGCGCGCCATCGCGTTGAGCAGCATCGCCGATGCCGTCGAGGCGAACTGTCGATTGCGGAACAGCGAGAGGTCGAGCATCGGCGAACGCACCCGCGACTCGACGACGACGAAGACGGCGAGCAGGCCGAGCCCGACGACGGCGAACGCGATCCCGAACGCCCCCGAGATGTCTCCGAGCGCGCCCAGCGTGACGCCGAGCAGGACCAGCGTGAGTCCGGCCGCGAAGAGGAGGTTCCCGGACCAGTCGATGCTCGTGTCCGAGTCGTGCCGGGCGAGCTCCTTGAGGTCGTAGCGGGCCCGGAGCGTGGCGATGGCGCCGATCGGCACGTTCACGAAGAAGATCCAGCGCCAGCCGATCGTCGAGGTGATGATGCCGCCGAGCACCAGCCCCGCGACCGCGCCGGCCACGATCGAGATCTGGTTGATGCCGAGGGCGCGGCCGCGCTCGTTCGGAGGGAACGCGTCGGTGATGATCGCGGCGGAGTTCGAGAAAAGGAAGCCCGCCCCGACTGCCTGGAACAGCCGGAAGCCGACCAGCTCGAGCCCGGACTGCGAGAAGCCGCAGAGGAGCGAGCCCACCGTGAACACGGCGAACCCCAGCACGTAGAGGCGGACGCGTCCGAACATGTCGGAGAGGCGCCCGAAGTTCAGCAGCACGACCGCGGTCAGCAGCGAGTAGCCGAGCAGGATCCAGAGCAGCGTGGTGGCGCTGGTGTCGGGCAGCTCCCGACCGATCGTCGGCAGCGCGATCAGCACGATGTTCGTGTCGATCGCCGCCATGAGGGTGGCGATCGTGGTGTTGGAGAGGACTTTCCACTTGTACTGCGTCGCTACCGCCCCCTGCGGAGTGGGTCTCTCGGGAGACGGGCCGATGGACGCCGCCGGGCCGGGCGGCGACGACGGGCGAGCGCGTACGTAGGCTACCCGAGCGGGCTCGGATCCGAGTGGTACCCGGCGATCTCGGAGGACAGTTGGTCGACGTACTGGCGGAAGTTGGCGAGCACCGTGCGGGCCGTGATGATCCCGAGCACCTGGTCCCCGGACCGCACGATCATGCGACGGATGCCTTCCCGGGCCATCCGGGTCACGACCTCGTCCGTGGGCGTGTCGGGGGCGCACGAGTGCACGGTCGGCGTCGCGATGCTCTCCACGGAAACCCGGGCCGGGTCGGCCGCAGTGGCGACCACCTTCTGCACGAAGTCCCACTCCGTCACGATGCCGGCGACGTGACCGCCCTTCAGCAGGACGGCGTAGCCCTTGTGACGCTCCGACATCGTACGCGCGCAGGTCAGCGCGTCCGTGGCGGCGTCGACGGTCAGCACGGGCGTCTCCATGACGTCCTTCGCACGCATCGCCATACGGCCGGCGAACGCCCCCGCGGATAAGACGGGTACCTCCTTAGCGGGCCGACGATGCGGGGGCGATGCCGGACCCGCTCCCGTCGCTCGATCTCGAGCTCTTGCGCGGGTTCGGCTTCGTCTGTCGGCCGGACTGCGGCCTCTGCTGCTACGCCGAACCCCGGATCGAACGCCCCGAGCTGTCGCAGCTCCTTCAGATCGCCCCGAGCGCCGAGATCGTCGGGACCGGCGCGGACCGGTTCCTCGCCGCCCGGCCCCACGGAGGCGCGTGCCAGTTCCTTCGGGACTCCCGTTGCTCGGTGCACTCGGCCCGACCCTCCCCGTGCCGGGAGTTCCCGGTCTCGGTCCACCTCGGCGAGCGGCTCCAGGCGACGCTGGTGCTGTCGTGTCCCGGCCTCGATCTCGCGCCGCTGACCGCTGGAGACCCCCCGGCGGGCGAAGGGGCGTTCGCGTCCGAACTGGCCTCCGTGAGGCACCGCCTTGGCCCGAGCACGCTCCCGCGCATCGAGGCGGCCCGGCGACGGCGCCGTCGACTGGTTCGCGAATTGGATCGCTCCGGGCTGTGGACGTCGGAAGAGGAGGTGCGGAGCGAGCTCCTCGGGCATCCGCCGCGCCCGGGTCCGGAGGACTTCCCGGTCGAGGATCCGCCGGACGAGTCCGAGGGTTGGGAGCACCTGCCGCTCTTCTTCGACGGCCGGTCGGGTCCGGTCTCGATCTCGCGGGCGCTGGGCGGCTGGGCGTTCCACGAGATGGCGGCCGCGGGGGGCTCGGCGCGGGCGCTGGGGGTCGTGCCTCCGCCGAGCCAACCGCCGGCCGCGGACGCGGGGGCGATGCGGCTGCTCGACCGGTACCTCGACTACTGGCTCCGTCGGGACGCGTTCTTCGGATCGGTCCTGATCGATGCGCGCGAGGCGGGAGCCCCCGTGGTCGACGTGGCGCGACTCGAACTCCGCGCGATCGGGGCGCAGGTGCTGGCCCGGGCCCAAGTGCGCGTCAAACTCCGGGGCCGCCCCGCGGAGGTGCTCTCCGCGGAGGCCGTGAAGGACGGGATCCGAGCCGTGGACCAGGACTGGCTCGATCGCCCGACCTGGGGGGATCGACTCTAACTCGACGCGCGGGGAGGGAAGGTCCGGCCGAGCCCCTTCTCGAGGCGAGTTACGAGCTCTTCCTCATCGTCGGCGTCCCACGGAGAACGCACCCGCGTCGCATGCGACGACCAATCCGAGGGGGCCGGCTCGTCGAATCGGGCGACGAACTGCTCCCGCCATCGAGCGGAGGGAGCCCGCTCGCGCTGGGCGAGCGGCATCCCGGCGAGGGCCGCCCCGGCCGTCGCCAGCACGCGACTCACCGACTCCGCCCGGTAGCCACCGCCGCCGGTCACGAGGATCCGCCCGTGGGCGGTACGCTCGGCGAGGTCGATCAGCGCCCGATCGATCTCCTCGTAGGCGCGCGGCGAGTACTGCAGCCGGGCGAGAGGGTCCCCGACGTGCCCGTCGATCCCGTGCTGGACGACCAGCAGCTCGGGCCGGAACGCCTCGAGCATCGGAACCGCCACCCGGCGAAACAGCGGCAAGAGCGCCTCGTCGCCGGCGAGCGGCGGGAGCGGGAGGTTGACCTTGAGCCCGGCCCCGTCCGCCGCCCCGGTCTCGTTCGCGAACCCCGTGCCGGGAAAGAGCGTCCGGCCGTCCTGGTGGAAATCGATGTCGAGCACCTTTCCCGACCGGTAGAATCCGTACATGACCCCGTCTCCGTGGTGGGCGTCGACGTCGACGTACGCCACTCGAAGGCCGGCCCGGACCGCCGCGTCGACCGCGAGCGCGACGTCGTTGAAGATGCAGAATCCACTCGCCCGATCCGGGTGGGCGTGGTGGAGCCCGCCGGCGGGGTGGAACGCGCGAGCGCCCCCGTCGCGGACGGCGGCGAGCGCGCGCAGCGCTCCGGCCACGATCCGGGCCGCGGCCGCGTAGCAGCCCGGGAACGCCGGCGTGTCGCCCGCGTCCAGGACCATCGAGGTGTCGGCCAGGCTCGCCTCCTCGACGAAGTCGAGGTAGTCGGCAAGATGGAATCGCTCGAGCTCCTCGCGTGAGGCGGGCTCCACCGCCCGGGCCCAGGTGACGTGCGGGAAAGTGTCGGCCGGGATCATCTCCTCGAGCAGCCGGACCCCCATCTCTCGCGACCGTTCGGTGAACGGGTGGGTCGGCCCGAAGTCGTACTCCACGAACCGCTCGTCCCAGACCACGGTGAGCGGCCGCTCGGGCATCGCCGGCCGAAGCCTCCGGCGGCATAGCCCTTCGCGAGCCGTTCGGCTTAAGAGCCGGGAGGGGCCGAGGGGACCGGGACGGCCCGATGTCGATCGAGGACGAGGTGAGCCCGAACGCCGTGAAGGTCTACAAGGCGCTCAAGGAGATGGGGATGGTCAGCGAGGAGAAGATGACCACCGCCGAGCGGGTCACGATGGTCTCGAAGCTCCCCAAGACCATGGTCATGAACGCGCTCCAGGAGCTGCAGACCAAAGGCTGGGCCCGTCGCAAGGTCCGCGAGAAGGCGGCCGGCTACTACCTGATCAAGTAGGGGCTGCGCGCCGCTACGCGGCGTTCTTTTCCGGGGCGAGCGGGCGTCCGCCCCAGATGCGCTCGACGAGCCGGCTGGTGGAGCGGAGCGTGACCTCGGTGACGCTGCTCACGCGGGCCACCTGGGCGCGCGACCGGCGCTCGCCGTTCTGCTCGGCCGCGAGGTAGATCAGCGCGGCCACGAGGCCGTGGGGGGAGAGTCCCGAGAGCTCGGGGTCCTCTCTCGCCTCGTCGAGCCAGGACTCGACGGTGGACCGAACGCGGGGAGAGAGCGCGAGCTCCTGGGCGTATCGGCTCAGGAACGCCTTGGTGCCCACCCCGGGGATCGTGAGACCGCCCTCGCGCTGAACGACCTTGAAGGTGCGACCGACCTCCGATCGACGGCTGCCGATCGCGGTCGCGACCTCGCCGAGCGTCCGGGGGATCGAGTAGCGGCGGCAGGCGGCATAGAGGCAGGCGCCGACGCTCGCCGGGAGGCTCCGTCCGCGGAACAGCCCGCGGTTCTTCCCCTCACGATAGATGTGCTCCGCCTCGGCCAGGACGATCGAGGGCAAGCCCAGCTTCTCGCCGCCGGACATGATCTCGTTCCGCGCGGGAGAACGGTCCATGCCGCCGTCGGCGGCCCGCGCCGTCTGGCGCTGCATGACCCGCTTCAGGTGCTGGAACTCGTAGCGCCGCTGCCAGTTGAGCCGCTTCCCCTGGCCGTCGCGGGAGAGCGAGAGGGTCGAGCCCAGAGACTTCTTCGTGCCGCCGGGGGTGACGAACGGGCCGATCCCACGGCCGCCGCCGTCGGGCGATCCCGCATCGACGGGAAGGGGTGGGGTCGCGATGATCTCCACCGGGGAGAAGACGAGGCCGCACTCCGCGCAGTGGGTCTCCGAGCGGATCGGATCCACGATGCGGTGGGTACTGCGGCACATCGGGCAGGCGGG
>JASHYV010000024.1 GCA_030064695.1 Thermoplasmata archaeon | reverse complement strand
ACGCACTCCGCCCCGGCGCTCCCGTTCCACCTCGAGCTCGAGGCGGCCGGCTTAAGACGCCCCCGACCCTAGAACGCCGGAACCCCCATGTCGCTCGCCGCCCAAGTCGCCCGGCTGAAGGACGAGAAGGACGCCGTCCTGCTCGCCCACAACTACCAGCGACCCGAGGTCCAGGACGCGGCGGACTTCGTCGGCGATTCCCTCTACCTCTCCCGCAAGGCGATGGAGGCGGACCGGTCGACGATCGTCTTCGCCGGCGTGAAGTTCATGGCCGAGACCGCGAAGATCCTGAACCCGGGCCGGACCGTGCTGCTGCCGGACCTTCGGGCCGGCTGCGGCCTCGCGGACTCGATCACGGCCGACCAGCTCCGCACCTGGAAGGGGGACCACCCGGGGGCCGTCGTCGTGGCGTACATCAACACCTCCGCCGACGTGAAGGCGGAGGCGGACTTCTGCTGCACGAGCTCGAACGCCGTCAAGATCGTGGAGGGAATCCCGCCGGAGCAGGAGATCCTGTTCCTACCCGACGTCTTCCTGGGCGATTACGTGCGTCGCAAGACCGGCCGCCGGATGCATCTGTGGGTCGGCGACTGCCCGGTCCACGCGAAGCTGCGGCCCGAGGAGCTCGCGCGCGCCCGGGCCGCCCACCCGGGCGCGCCGGTGCTCGCGCACCCGGAGTGCGGTTGCTCGACGCAGGCGCTCCCGCACGTCGACCGCGTGCTCTCCACCGACGGGATGATCCGGTTCGCGGAGGAGACGCGCGCGCCGGAGGTGCTGGTCGCCACCGAGGTCGGCATCCTGCACCGGATGGAGAAGCTCAACCCGACGACCCGCTTCACGCCGATCGACGCGGGCGCGGTCTGCCCGTTCATGAAGGAGATCTCGCTCGAGGACGTCCGGGACTCGCTCGAGCTGGGGCAGTTCGAGATCGAGGTCGACGCCGCGATCGCGTCGCGGGCCCGGCGGGCCCTCGACCGGATGGTCGCGGCGTGAGCCGCTAGAGCGTGGGCACGATCGGCGCCCAGTGGTGGAGCCACATCGCGTAGGCGGCGAGCAGCAGGCCGAGGCCGCCCAGGAAGACGATCCCGACCGCCGCCCACGACGGCTTCCGCGTGAGGTAGAAGTGCGGGGAGAGCGGGTTGATCCGGGTCGAGAGGAACGAGGCGCCCGCCGAGAGCAGCACGAGGCCGAGCAGCGCCGGGAAGATCACCGTGTACCGGCCGAGGTACAGGCCGAGGATCGCGACCACGACGACCACCGGGATCGCGGCGTTGGACCGGGTGGACACCGCCTCCTCGGCCGCCCGGCTGGGCCGGGAGCGCCGGGGGCGGTACGGGTAGGCCTCGGACACCGACGGGGCTCCCCCTCCCCCGGTACATGAACCGGAAGGTCCAGTGGAAGGCGGTGCCGGTTGGACCTAGCCATAAAAAGGGAGGCCGGCGTCCAACGGACCGTGACCGAGGGTCCGACCCGCCCGAACCCGCCCGGAGGCCGTCCCCGGCCTCCCGCGCCGACGGCCGACCGGCCCGGCTCCCGGTTCCCGGAACCGCCCGCCTTCCGCGCCCACCCGCTCTCGCCCGCGCGGCAGTGCGCGAACTGCGCGAACGCGCTGAAGACGGAGCTCGCGAGCCCGCGCTGCTGGGGGTGCGGCCGCGCCCTCTGCCTCGACTGCTACTGGCACCACGACACCGCCCCGGCGACCCACCGGTGCACGAGCTGCCTCGCCCGCGGCGTCGCCGGCTCCGCGGGGCTGTCCGGCGGCCACGCGGGACCGCTCAGCGCCCCGATCGCCCGGCCCGCGCGCTAGGCCCTTCGAGGGGCCGCGCGTTCGCCACGTCCTTCTTCAGCGCCCCGGCCCGTCGGGCGAACGCAAGGCCCACCGGCAGGGTGGGATCCAGATCCTCCGCGCCCACGCCCGTCGGGACGGCGAGCGCGACCCCGGCCTCGCGCGCCGTGCGGGCCCAGTTCGAGTCGAGCCGACCGGGGCCCGGGCCGACCTCGAGGGCGAGATGGCCCTTCCGCGCCGCCTCGATCCAGGCGGCCCCGCGGTCGGGCGACACGTCCCCCTCCCCGAAGCCGAGATGCACGATCGCCCGGGCGTCCGGGGCCAGGGTCGCCGGCGCCCGGTCGCCCTGCGGTCGGATCAGCCGGTAGTCGCACTCCGTCCGCTCGAGGTCCGAGGCCCCCTCGCCGGGGCCCACTTCCACGACGCGCAGCACCCGGACCTTCGGGGGCGCGCGGGCGAGCGCCTGCACGGTGGCTTCGGGGAGCCGGAAGGTCGTTCCGTCGTCCGTCACTCCCGCGACCACGACCCCGACGTAGGCGTAGCGGCGCTCGGCCGCGTCCCGGAGGGCCCGCTCCAGGTCGGCGGGCGTGGCGTCCGGCGCCAGATGGAGATGGAGTTCCCCGACCAGGTCCGTCGCCTCGACGAGCGGCGGGAGGGGGCCCTTCGCCGCCAGCGCGATCTCGCCGCGGTCGACCCTCAACTCGGGCGGGATCCAGGCGAGCCCGAGGGCGGCGTACACCTCCTCCTCGGTGCGCCCGGCGACCCGCTCCTCGCCGCGGAAGACGCCGTACTCGTTGATCTTGAGCCCCCGGTCCCGCGCCAGCGTCCGCAGGGTGACGTTGTGGTCCTTGGAGCCGGTGAAGTACTGGAGCGCCGCACCGAATGCCGCCGGCTCGACGACCCGGAGATCGACCTGCAGATCGTGCTCCAGCAACACCGTCTCCTTCGTGGGCCCTCGGAGGCGGATCGCCTTCACGTCCGGCAGCTTCGAGAAGGCGTCGAAGACCGACTCGGGCGCGGTCGAGGTGGCGAGCAGGTCGAGGTCGCCCACCGTCTCCTGGCCCCGCCGGAAGCTCCCCGCGAGCTCGGCCCGCTCGACGGAGGGGAGCGCCCGGACCGACCGCAGCAGCCGGGTCGCGATCGGATAGGCGACCGCGATCGGGAGCCGTCGGGCCGGCCCGGAGGCGGCCCGGGCCGCGAGGGCGGCGCGGATCTGTTCGATCTTCTTCGGTCCGAACCCCTTCACCCCGTCGAGGCGACCGGCCTCGATCGCCGCCGCGAGCTCCGCCGGCCCCTCGATGCCGAGCTCGGTCCAGAACCGCCGCGCCGTCTTGGGGCCGAGACCGGGAAGGCCGACGATCTCGAGGAGGCCCGGCGGGACCTCCTTCAGCAGCCGGTCGTGGTAGGCGACATGGCCCGTCCTCAGGAACTCGAGCGTCTTCTCCGCGATCGCCTCGCCGACCCCCGGGATCTCCCGGAGCCCGTCGCGCCCGGCGACGGCGCGCACGTCCTCGGTCAGCGACTCGATCGACCGGGCCGCGCGGCGATACGCCTCCGGCTTGAACTGCTCGCCCAGCACGTCCAGGAGGTCCGCGGTCTCGCGGAGGATCGCCACGAGTTCGCTGTTCGTCGTCATGGCGCGAGGCCGCTCCCGGCGTCGAGCCAGGTCCGCCGCCCGATCGGGACGAAGCCGAGCGACTCGTAGAGGAGCCGCGCCGGCGTCCGATCCTCCCGGACGAACAAGGCGAGGTCCGCGCCCGCGCGGCCGGAAGCCTCGAGCGCCCGGGCGACCAGCGAGCGTCCCCATCCTTCGCCCCGGGCCGCTTCCTCCACGTACACCCCGCCCAGGATCCAGAGCTTCGGAAGGCGGACGGCGGCCCGGCACACCCCCACGAGGCGTTCCTCCTCGAACGCCCCCCAGATCTCCTCGCGCTCCGGCCGGAGGTAGCGATACTCCTCGACCGGCCCCGGCGGCTGGCGCTGGACGAACTCGGCGAGCCGAGGGGCGTCCTCCGCCACGAGGCGCTGGACGGTGCGCTCGGGCACGGTCCCGGGCGCAGCTCCCCGCTCGGCTCGAAGCACGAGCACCGAGTACTCCTGAGTCGGCCCCCGGGCGGAGCGGACGACGGGCGCGAACTCCTCGGGGACGATCGCAGTGAGCGGCCGGGGCGGCAGGCGCCCGGCGAGCGCCTCGAGCCGGGGGTCGGTGCCGACCCAGTGGACGACCGGCCCGGCGGGATGGCCGAGCCAGACGAGCAGGTACCCGAGCGGGGTGTCGCCGAGGACGGCCGAAACGACCCGGATGCGCTCCGGCTCGTGCTCCAGGTCCCAGAGCGCGTAGGCGTGCGAGACCGGGTCCTCGGCCGCCGCCCGCTCGAGCCAGGCCCGGTCCAGGGTCGGCCGCAGCTCGAGGCCCGTCTCCGCCACGCCGGGGGAATCCGCCGCGGGGGATTATCGATTCGGGGCCGAAGCGAACGGTAAATCCCCCCGCGGGGTCGGAGCGGCGTGCGCGCGCACCGGCCGACGCCCGAGCTCCCGGAGCACCTCAACGCGCTCTACGCCCGGTTCCCGTTCGACCGCTCGTTCGCCGATGACCCGATCTCCGAGCTCCGCCCGCTCGCGCCGGACGCCCGTCGCGCCGAGATCGCGGGGGTGCTGGGCTCGACGCTGGCCATCGGCAACACGACGGCGATCCGGGGCTCGCTCCGCGCCCTCGGGGCGATCGCCGACGGGGACCTGCGGCGCCTCGCCCCGGCGGACCGAGATCGTGCCCGCCGCCTGCGCGACTTCCGCCACCGGTGGATCCGGGGAGACCAGGTCGTCCACCTGGGCCGGGTGCTCGCCGAATACTACGCCCGCTCCCCCACGCTCGAGGAGGCGTTCCTCGCGGGGAGTGCGGAAGCGGGCTTCGCCGGCGGCCTCGACCGGCTCGCCCGCACGCTGCGCGGCGACCTCGCCGCGGGCTCACTCCCTCGGGCGCCCGCAGGATACCGTCGCCTCTTCCCGAGCCCCCGGGACCCCGGCGGAAGTCCCTGCAAGCGGCTCACGCTCTTCGTCCGATGGATGGTCCGCGAGCGCTACCCCGACTTCGGCGTCTGGCGCCGAGTCCCGACCGGGAGCCTCCAGATCCCGCTGGACCAGCACGTCCACTGGATCGCCTACCACCTGGGCTTGACCGGCCGACGGACCCGCTCGTGGAGCGCCGTCGAGGAGGTCTCGGAGGCGCTCCGCCGGATCGACCCGATCGACCCGACGCGGTTCGACTTCGTGCTCTGCCACACCGGCATCTCCGGCGACTGCCCCAAGGAGCGGGACCTCGCGGTGTGCGGTCCGTGCTCGGTGCGGCCGGACTGCCGGCTCTGGCGCGGCCGGGGGGCGGTCGCGTGACCGCC
>JASHYV010000023.1 GCA_030064695.1 Thermoplasmata archaeon | reverse complement strand
TGAGGGCCTTGCCCACGGACCGGTGGCTAGACTTGGCCCAAAGAGCTAAGCCTTCGAACGCTCCGCGGTTTCGGGGAGGGAGCATAGGCTAATCTGGCAGACCAGCGGGCTCCAGTCAGGTTGGCCGACCGGCCTTCCTGGGACGAATCGGGTCTGCGGAGGGGCGCCCCGCGCCCCCGTGACGAGTGACTGGAGCGCGCGGAGAGACCCGCATATCGGGGTTCAAATCCCCGTGCTCCCATCCCCCTCTCCCCATGGGCCTCGAGTACACCGGGATCCGCGTGCGCGACCTCGAACGCGCCAGCCGGTTCTACTCTGAGGGACTCGGACTCAAGGTCCGGCGGTCGGGTCGGATGGCGGCCGGGGGGCTGTGGCGCGAGCTCGAGGACCCCGAGACCGGCGCGGTCCTCGAGCTCAACTTCTATCCGGGCGAGCCTGCGTACCACGAGGGCGACGAGCTCGACCACCTGGGATTCCGCGTCGCGTCGCTCGACTCCGCCGTCGCGCGCCTGACGGCGCTCGGGGCGACGATACGGATCCCGCCGTTTTGGGAAGGCAAGGACCGGCTCGTCTTCCTCGCCGACCCGGACGGCGTCTGGATCGAGCTCTATGAGACGACCGGCGACGACGAGCCGCCCACCTCCCGGGCCGGTGCGTGAGCCCCGACCGGGCTACGAGGACTTCGGCGAGACCATCGGCGCCCGGGCCGGCGCGGCCGACGGCATGTTGACGATCCCGAGGAAGAGCAGGAAGATCCCCAGGAACTCCGCGTAGTAGAGGGCGACCGGGAACGACGCGATGTAGAGCGTACCGCCCGCGCCCAGGATCACCGCCCCGGAGGCCATGAGGACCGACGGCCAGCGGAAGTGCCGCTTCAGCGAGAGGTACGAGGCCGTGAGGAGCAGCACGGTGGCCGGGCCCGTGACCAGGGTGGAGACGATCAGCAGCTCGAGCGGAGGATTTCCGGAGATGATCCCGTTCGAGACCATCGCGGAGGACAGCGGGGTCGCGAACGACAGGGTGGCGACCAGCGCGCACGTGGCGACGGTCCACGCCGTGTAGGCGCGCTCGATCCGGGGGTTCTTCAGGATCCGGGTCGCGCCCAGCGAGAGCACGCCCACGATCGCGGCCGAGCAAAAGACGTAGGCCTGCAACAGCGGGCTCGCGACGACGCCGAAGTAGACCACGCCTTCGATCAGCACCGCCGCCGCTGCGAGCGCGACCCCCGAGCCCCACATGAGCTGGGGTTGGACGTGGTCCCGCACGTACTGTCGGTAGGCCCTCACCGAGAGGAAGAGCAGCAAGGCCGCGAGCAGGAAGAGGGAGATCCCGATCAGCCACTGCTCCGCGTCCACGCCGCGCACCCACCCGGGTTGTCCGCCGGGGGCTTTCCGACCGCGGTTCGTTCGATTGGTACTCGAGGTCCGGTCCGCGCGACGCGAGCTCCCGATGTCGGTCGAATCGCTACTCGTCAGGTGCGAGAGGGGGGGAAGCTCCCGGACCGATTTTGTCGCTGCCCGCGCGTCACAGAGCTTAAGGGGCCTGCCGAAGTGGTACCCGCGAGGCAATCGGCCCATGTTGCACGTCGAGGTCCGCCCGGCCGCCGTCGAACAGGTGAAGACGCTCATCCGCGGGCAGAAGCCCGAGGTCGGGGTCCGCGTCTACGCCCAGCCGGGCAGCGGCGGAGGCTGCGGTTGCGGCGGCGGATCGGAGGTCATCCAGTTCGGCATGGCGTTCGCCAAGCCCCGTCCCGATGACGAGGTGGTCCGCGTCGACGGACTCAATCTCCTCGTCGACCCGGGCAGCCAGCGCTACGTCGACGGGGCCGTCATCGACTATGTCGAGAACCTCAACGAGTCGGGCTTCAAGATCACGAACCCCTCCCTCCCCGAGCCGGACGCGGCGGGGAAGGCGCACGGCTGCGGGTCGTGCGGATCGAGCTCCGCGAACGGCGGCGGGTGCGGCTGCGGGTAACCGCGCGCCAAGGGCCCCGGCGCCGGCAGTATCGTAGCGCGTTCGCGCGCCGGTTCAAGTACCGGCGCGCGGTGCGAGCCGCCCCATGAGCGGCGAAGCGCTGCGCAGCGAGAACCTGCGCAAGACCTACTCGGTCAAGGGGGCCGCTCCCGTCGAGGCGCTCGCCGGGGTCTCCATGACGGTTCGGCCCGGCGAGCGCGTGGCGCTCCTCGGGCGGAACGGCGCCGGCAAGACCACGTTCCTCAAGATCGCCTCGACGCTGCTCCGACCCACCTCGGGCAGCATCGAGGTGTTCGGCTACGACGTCGACCGTACGCCGGATCGGGCCCGCCCGTTCATCGCGGTGGTGCCCCAGGAAGGAAAGCCATTCTTCCATCTGACCCCTCGCGAGCAGGTCTACACCTACCTGCGCGCCCGGGGCCTCTCCCGCGAGACCGCGAAGGCCCGTACCGTCGAGTCGCTCGAGCGGATGGGGCTCACCGAGATCGCCGACCGGCTCGCGATCACCCTGTCGGGCGGGCAGCGGCAACGGACCATGGTGGCCACGGTGATCGCGACCGAGGCGCCGCTGCTCTTCCTCGACGAGCCGACGATCGGGATGGATCCGTTCGCCCGCCGCGACGTGTGGGAGTCGCTGCGTGCGCTCACGCGGAAGGGATCGACGATCCTCCTCACGACCCACTATCTCGACGAGGCCGAGGCGCTCAGCGACCGTCTCTACATCGTCGAGCACGGGCGGGTGCTGGTGAGCGGTACCTCGGACGATCTCAAGCGCTCGGTCGGCGGCTCGATGCGCGTGTCGATGCCGAACGGGGCTCCGGAGATCGACTCGTTCCGGTCCTTCGGCCCCTGCCTCGCGGACGGGAGCTCCCTCAGCGTACTCACCGAGCCGGGCCGGCTGGGCGAGGTGATGGCGGTCGCGCTCCGAGCGCATCTGACCGCCACCGTCGGCCCGGTGAGCCTCGAGGAAGCCTTCCTGCGGGCGGTGGGGCGGTCGATCGATGAGGACTGAATCGGTCCCCGTCGGGCGTCGGGCGTTCCGGGGCCTGCTGGCGTTCCTCTGGACGGAGGTCCTCGTCCAGGCGCACGAGAACCTCGCCATGGCGACGGCGATGGTCACCCAGGTGGTGCTGCTCGTGTTCGTCTGGATCCTCGACCCCGGCCTCATCGCTGTCGCGCTCGTGGGGTCCGTGCTCTTCTCGACGTTCGCGATGGGTCAGCGCGTCCTCAACGAGTCCGCTTACATCCGCATCGACCACAAGGCGAACGACCTGTATCTCGCCGGACCGCTCGCGCCCGAGGCCTACTTCCTCGGCATCGCGGGCGGGATCCTGCTCGTCTATCTCGCGCCCGTGGTCGTGCTGGGCACGCTCGCGGTGACGGTCGCCCACCTCTCGGTGCTCGAGACCCTGCTGCTGATCGCGCTGGCCTCGACCGTCTGGGTGTTCGCCGCGTCGATCGGGTTCGTGATCTCGACGTTCTTCCGGGACAACCGTGCGATCTGGGCCTACGCGAGCCTGTTCTTCAACGTCTTCGGCGTGCTGCCTCCGGTCTTCTATCCGCTCGACTACTTCCCGGCCGACCTGCGCCCCGTGGCGCTCTTGATGCCGCCCAGCGCGGCCGCCGCGCTGATGCAGGCGGCGCTCGGGGTCACGCACCTCGCCCCGAGCGGGCTCCTCCTCGCGGCGGGGGGCCTCGCCGCGGAGACGCTGCTGCTGTTCCTGTTCGCGGTGTACTGGGCCCGCCGGACCTCCCGAGGGAGCTAGATGGCGACCGCGACCGACCAGCGGTTCCCCGAAGTCCCCCGCCAGGGACGGGCGCTGCCGGCCTTCCTGATCGTCGGCTGGCGGTGGATCGGACGGAACCCCGCCGTCGCCATCACGCCGGTGCTACTGCCGTTCATCTTCCTCTACTTCCTCTCGCTGATCTCGCCGCCCTCGCTCCGGCCGCTCGAGATCGTGGGCGCGATGCTGTTCACGATGCAGAACATCGGCAGCTGGGTACTCGGCGACAGCGCCACCTGGCGCATCGAGTGCTCGCTGGAGGACATGTTCGTCGCGAGCCCGCTCTCGCGGCTCCGGTACCTGTTCGGCATCGCGTTCTCGAACCTGATCGCCATGCTGCCGGCCCTGGCGGTCCTCACCGTCCTCCTGGCCTACTACGGAGCCCAGCAGGGCCACCCGCTCACCTGGTACGCGGGGCTCGTGCTGGTGGGCTCGCTGGGGGTCCTCTGGGTCCTCTTCTCGTCGATCGGCATCTCGATCTCGAGCCGGGTCCGGACGCAGCGGGAGATCTGGCCGGTCGGCAACCTCACCTTCACGACCCTCGGGATGCTCTCGCCCCTGTACTACCCGCTCTCCGCGCTGCCGCCGCTCTGGCAGGACGCGGCTCGCTTCCTGCCGACCACCTACGCGGCGCTCCTGGCCCAGGGGGCGCTCGGCATCACGCCCGCCACACCGGCCCAGATGCTGGAATATGCAGGGCTCCTGGGCGCGTGCGCCCTCGCCGTGCTGGTGATCACGCTCCGACTGTACCGCTGGGGCGAACGGTGAGGCCGGCGGCGCGAAACGTTGAAACGGGGAGCGGTCATAGGAGGGGGTGGTGCGCCCACCGACCCCACCGAATCACCGAACCCTTTGTCCCCCGGTGCGGGCGCCGGCCCGGGAATTCTGAGCATGCCGAACGATGAGTTCGACGAGATTCTGTCCGCGCTCGACCGCGAGACCGCCCGGATCCGGGTGCGCGCCGAGCCCCGCCGGTACAACAAGCCCGCGACCGTGATCTCGGGGTTCCCCCCCGGGGTCGACCTCGCCGAAACGACCCGGTCGCTCAAGAACCGGCTCGCGACGGGGGGATCGGTCGTGGACGGGGAGGTCTACCTCCAGGGCGACCACCGGGCCCGGATCAAGGAAGAGCTCGCCCGGCTCGGCTTCGACCCGGAGACGATCGAGGTCTCCGACGCCGAGCTCCCGAAACGGGGCCGGCACTAGCGCCTCCCGGCGCGGAAATCGCGACCGGCCGCACCGATTGTGCGGGTCGTTGAGGGTATATCCGCCCGGCCCAGGACACGACCGAAGCACCATGGCCGCGTACGCACATCCCGAGGTCCTCGTCGAGAGCGACTGGCTCGCCCAGCACCTGAACGATCCGAAGATCCGCATCGCCGAGGTCGACTACGACCCGGCGGCGAACTATGAGCTCGGCCACATCCCGGGCTCGGTCCTGTTCGACTGGCGGAAGGACATCAACGACCCGCTGGCCCGGGACATCCTCTCGCAGCACGCGACGACCGAGCTCTTCCGCAAGGCGGGGATCGACGACGACACCACCGTCGTGCTGTACGGCGACTTCAACAACTGGTTCGCCGCCTTCGCGTTCTGGGTGTTCACCTACTACGGGGCGAAGCACTTGAAGATCCTGAACGGCGGCCGCAAGAAGTGGATCGCGGAGGACCGGCCGTTCACGAAGGACGCGCCGACCGTGAAGCCCGGGAAGTTCGAGGCGAAGGCGCCCGACGCGAAGCTCCGGGCCTACCTCGACGACGTCCGCAAGGCGCTCCCCGAAGTGAAGGCCGGGAAGCTCACCCTCGTCGACGTGCGGGGTCCCAAGGAGTTCTCGGGCGAGATCACGGCGCCTCCCGAGTACCCGACCGAGCACGCCCAGCGCGGGGGCCACATTCCGGGCGCGAAGAACATCCCCTGGGCCCAGGCGGTCAAGGACGACGGGACGTTCAAGACTCGCGAGGAGCTGGACGCCCTCTACGGCGGCAAGGGCGTCACCAGCGCCACCCCGGTGATCACGTACTGCCGGATCGGCGAGCGCTCCTCGCACACCTGGTTCGTGCTCCGGTACCTGCTCGGCTATCCCGACGTCCGCAACTACGACGGCTCGTGGACCGAGTGGGGCAACCTGGTCCGCACGCCCATCGAGAAGCCGTAGGCGGCTCGGGCTAACCCGTTCCCGCCGGGACCCGGCGGCGCGGCGTCGGGTGGGCCTCCTTCCGGACCAGGAACTGGTGGAGGGTCCCCTCGACCCGGTGCGCGAGCAGCGCGTGCCCCGTCTGGTCGGACCAGCGGACCATCTCGATGGGGGAGAGCGGGTCGTCCGTCACCAGCATCACCGCGGTCCCGGCGGGGCGTCGCGCGAGCTCGTCGTTCAGCTGGGCGAGCACCGCGGAGCACTCGAGGCCGATCTCGAACATCTCGAGGTCGGGCGTCACCGGCCAGCAGCGGATGCGCTGGCGGCGGATCCGCTCCTCGAGACGGAGCGCGATCGCCGGGGCCGTCTCCAGCGAGCGGCCCGGCGCGGCGGGATCGGCCGGACGCACGCGGACGACCCAACCGTCGGAGTAGGGGGCGTCGTTCAGGAGCCGGGGCCGTTCGACAAGGGCGGTGTTGCGCTCGACGACCTCGGCCTCGACGGGCAGTCGGACCGCACCGGTGTACCGGACGCTCTCGAGCGTGGCCACGCTGCGCCCTGCGCCGATCGGTCCCTCGACCGGCCGGAACGACGCCGAGGCGAACGGGCCCGCGAAGGCGGCCAGGGTCGCGAGGATGCCGACCGTCGCCACGTCGGACCCCGCGGGCTGCGCCCACCAGACGTCGTGCTCGAGGTCGTAGAGCCGGTCCTCGGGCACCGGACAGCTCAGGATCTCCACGCGGTCCGGGAGCGACCCGGCGACTTAGCCCCTCGCTCTGCGACAAGCTTTTTCGGACGCCCGGCTCCTCGCGCGCCCCATGTCGGCGCGCGCGCTCCCGGCCGAGGGGCCGACGCTCGGGCGCTCCGCCCGATGCCGCTGCGGCCACTGGCCGACGCACCACATGGTCGTGGTGCCCGCGGAGGCAGCGCTGGGGTTCCGGCTTGAGCCGTCGGGTCCGTGCGCCCTCTGCGGCGAGTCGAACTGCCGGAAGTACGCGCCCGGCGCGGGCTGAGCCCTCAGCCGTACGCCTGGCGGATCAGGTAGTCCTTCAGGACGTGGAGCTTCTCGTCCCAGAAGTGGAAGTGCCAGGATCGCGCCTCCTCCCAGTCGGCGCCCGATCCCCAGCCCGCGTGCTCGAGCGTGACGTCGATCCCCTCGGGCGACTCCTGCAGGCGGACGTAGACGTGGGTCTTCGGCGTCGGCCGGTTCATGAGCTCCGCGAACTCGTTGGGCCCGGTCCACGAGAAACCGATGTCGACATCGGGGGTGAGGCTCGTGACCGTGCCCCGGCTCTCGAACTTGGGCTCGTCGGAGAAGGCGAGCTCGTAGGCGCCGCCCAGCCGCGGCTCGACCTTCGCCCGCGCGGCCAGCCAGCCCTGGAGCGGCTCCGCGTCGGTGAACGCGCGGTAGATCATCGGGATCGGCAGCGGGACCGTGACCTGGATCAGGATCGGGTCGAGCTCCTCGTCCGGCACGAGGGCGCTTCCGTCGCCGGCGGCTAAAGAGTTTGCGCGCGGACGAGCCGGTGGGCCGCCGGCGGCCGCGCGAGCCCGATAAGGTCTATGAGCCGGCCCCCGCCATGCTTCGCCCGAGCCGTCCTTGGAAGAACCTGTCCCTCCGCCCGCCGCCCCGCCGGCGCGGGAGGTCGTCCCGACCCAGGCCCACTCGCTGCCGCTCAGTTCCGGAGCGGTCTTCGCCGCCAGCCTCGCGATCCAGTTGCTGGGGCTCGCGGGGAGCATCTTCCTCACGAAGAGGATCGGGCTCTCGACCGCCGGCGTCACCCTGCTCGGCACCGCCCAGCTGTTCCTCCTGATCGGTTCGTCGATCAACGGCCTCGCCGACCTGCGGCTCGGGACCGCCTACACGTTCTTCCTCGCCCGCGGCAAGCCGCCGCGGGCCAACACCACGACGTACCTGCTCGTCGGGATGTTGATGGACGTCGTCGCGGTGGCCGTCCTGTTCGCCGTCGCCCCGCTCTCGATCGCCGGCGCGTCGATCACGCACGGCACGAGCGAGTGGGTCGATCTGGGGCTGTTCCTGCTGCTGCCGATCCTCTGGTCCTTCTCGGGCCTGTACAACAGCCTCTACATCGGGCTCGGCAACTCGCTGCGCGCGCAGTTCCCCTCGCTCGTGGAGTCGCTGGTCCGGCTCCCGTGCCTCATCTTCGTCGCGTTCTACTGGCACTCGATCGAGGGGATCGCCGTCGCCTACGTGATCGGCGCGATCTCGTCGACCCTGTTCAGCCTGCCCGAGCTGCGGCCGCACCTCGCGAAGTTCCAGTGGAAGGAGGCGGCGGCGATGTTCCGCTTCTCCTGGCCGCTCATGGGCAGCCTGTTCATCAACTACGTCGTCACGAACCTGACCCCGTTCCTCGTCGTCTCGCTGAGCACCGCCCAGCTGTCGATCTTCCTGCAGGCCAACGGCTGGCGCATCCTGGTGCTCTCCCTGCCGGCGGCGGTCACCACGCCGCTCTTCCCGTACCTCGCGGGCCTCTACAAGAAACGGGAGTTCGAGGCGATCCGTCGCGGCACGTGGCAGGCGCTCCGCTACTCGTCGATGCTGCTCGTTCCCGGCGTCGTCGCGCTCGTCACGTACCGGTACAACTTCCTGCACGTCTTCGCGACCGACCTGTACGCCGGGCCGGGCTCGCTGCCGCTCGCGATCCTCGTGATCGGGGCGCTCCCGCTCTCGCTGAGCCAGATCATCCAGTCGGCGATCAACGCGATCGGCCGCCAGCGGCTCGAGCTGTACATCACGAGCACGCAGGTGGCCGTGCTACTCGTCGGGGTCGCGATCCTGCTGCCGCCCCACGGGATCTTCCCGATCTTCTACCGGCTCTACCCGGCGAGCCTCGACCCCGGACTGATCGCCGCGTCGACGGCGATCCTGCTCTCCTCGATCGCCGCCCTCGCGCTCAACACGTACTTCATGGAGACGCTGATCCGGGTCCACCTTCGGCCGCGCCCGATCGCGTCGATCATCCTGAGCGCCGCCGGTTCGTTCGGCGCGCTCTGGCTGGTGAACCACGTCCACCCGTTCCCGGTCAGCAATTGGTACGAGCTGCTCGCGGTGGTCTTCCTGGGCTTCGCCGTCTACTTCGTGATCCTCGCGGGCGTCGGCGAGCTCACGCGGGCGGACGTGCGCCGGATTGGCTCGCAGCTCGGCGTGCCGGCCGGGTTCTACGAACCGCTGGCCCGCGTCTGCTGGAGGGAGACGACGCCCGGACTCCCGCCCATCGACCTCTCCGAGGCGCAGGGGTTCCAGACGACGGAGCTGCCCGAGACGTTCACCGGGACCCGCGAGCTGCCGGAGCTCGCCGAGCTGTC
>JASHYV010000022.1 GCA_030064695.1 Thermoplasmata archaeon | reverse complement strand
GGTCCTCAAGCTGGACGCAGCGCTGGCGGAGGACTTCAACACCCGCGAGGCGATCGCGCTCCTGTTCGGCTGGGGCCGCCGGCTCGCCGGCGAGCTGTCTCGGCTCGGCGAGTACTCCGCTCCCGCCCTCGAGCTCCTCTACGGACCGTACCGCTGGGGGGAGGACGTGCTGGGGCTCTTCGCCCGCTCCCGCGACGGGATGCCGCAGGGGCTCTCGGCGGTCATCCCGGTGGCGATCGCGGCCCGGTCGCGGGCTCGCGCCCGGGGCGATTTCGCCGAGGCGGATCGGATCCGGGCCGAGCTGCGCGCCGCCGGAGTTGAACTCGAGGACGATGCCGGCGGGACCCGCTGGGAGTACGCCCGACGGGAGTCCGGCGGATGAGAGGGTTCGGCTTCCGGGAACACGGCGACCTCGATCGACTCGAATTCGTCGAGGTCACCGAGCCGGCGCCGGGCCCCGGGGAGGTCCGGGTACGGATCCGCGCCGCGGCATTCAATCGGCTCGACCGGTTCACCCTGCAAGGGATCCCGGGAGTCCCGGTGGAGCTCCCGCACGTCCTCGGCTCGGACGGCGCGGGCGAGGTCGACGCGCTGGGAGAGGGCGTCGCCGGGCCGTCCCCCGGCACCCCCGTGCTGATCAATCCCGGGATCTGGGACGGCACCTGCGAGGCCTGCCGCGCCGGAGACGAGGCGCTCTGCCGCAACTATCGGATCGTCGGAGAGCACCTGCAGGGGACGGCAGCCCCGTTCGTGGTCGTCCCGAGCCGGAACGTTCGACCGCTGCCGGCAGGCTGGACCTTCCCCCAGGGTGCCTCGGTCGCCCTCGTCTTCCAGACCGCCTGGAGAGCGCTGGTGACCGTCGGCGGGGTCCGACCCGGAGAGCGGGTCGCGATCGTGGGGGCGGGAGGAGGAGTCCCCACCGCGGCCATCCAGGTCGCGAAGCTCCGCGGTGCCCGAGTCGTCGTGGCGTCGCGCTCCAACGCGAAGGAGGCCCGAGCCCGCGCCCTCGGCGCCGACGACTTCGTGACGTTCGACGAGGAGCATCCGCTCGACCGGGTCCTCTGGCAGTGGAGCGAGAAGCGCGGCGTCGATGTGATCTTCGACTCGGTCGGGGCGCCCACGATCCCCCGATCGCTCAAGGCGACCGCCCGGGCCGGCCGGGTCGTGGTGATCGGGGCCACGGCCGGTCCCGTCGCGGAGATCGACCTGCGCACGCTCTTCTGGCGGCAGTCGTCGATCCGCGGCAGCACGATGGCCGGCGCCCAGGAGTTCGACGCGGTGCTCCGCGAGCTGGCGGCCGGGCGGCTGCGCCCGGTGCTGGACTCGGTGGTCCCGCTCGAGCGGGCCCGGGAGGCGTTCCAGCGGTTCGACGCCCCGGACCTGTTCGGGAAGCTCGTGCTGGAGCTGCCCGCTCGATAGCCGGCGTCGCCTCGGCCGGAGCCTCGGAGCGCGGCGAAAACCAAGGGCACCTTTAAGTAGGGGGCGGAGACCTTTCTTCGGTCGTGAGCCGTTCATTGGGCCACCCTCCGGCGACCGGAGGGACGGTGCGCCCGAGCGACCGAATGTTCCGAGGAGCCGTCGCGGCCCTCGTAGTGCTTCTGGTGGTCCTCAGCGGAGCCGCGGTCTGGGGGCTGGGGGGCCATGTCGCGACCCCACCGGCCCGGGCCTCGACGCCCTCGTCGGAGTTCAGCCCGAACCTGGTGACCCACGGTGACCTGTATGTCTCGTCGGGCGAGACCTACGTCATCCACCCGGCGCCGGGCACCCACTCCTACTACCAGGCGGGCAACATCACCGTCGCCGCGGGCGGCACGCTGATCGTCAGCAACGTCTCGCTCACCTTCCTGAGCTACGTCGGCTCCACCGGGACCGCGCAGCAGCGACTCTACAGCATCTACCAGTTCTCGGACGCCGGGACGGTCGAGATGTACAACTCGACGTTGACGACCGACCTGAACGTCATCAATGCCTACGCCAAGCTCTGGCTCGGCGTCACGGGCACCTTCACCGTCTGGAACTCGAGCTTCGAGTTCCCCGGCTGGGTGGACGTGAGCGGGGCGGGCGCGGACCTCACCTTCAACAATTCCGTCGTGCAGGAGAACCCCGCGGTCGCGGGCGTCTCCGAGCCGCTGACCATTCAGGGCGACACCGAGTACGCGCCGACCCTGAACGCGACCGACGGCGCCACGGTGAACTTCTTCCACAGCTCCTACCTGAACACCTACGCGGACGACGCCAATGTCAACGGGATCCCGGCGACGGTCGGGCTCAACACCTCCGCCGAGTTCAACTTCCCCGGCGCCGACGACAACATCTCGGCGCTCTCCACCCCCAGCGACTCCGCGAACCTGACCCAGGACTACCTGTACTATCCGACCGGTTTCGCCGGCGGTGAAGTGGCCGCGACCTACACCGACCCGAACACCGCGGACACGACCGCGAGCGTCGAGATCTGGTACAAGAATGTCGGCTACCCGCTCACCGGCACCCTCGACTTCTCCGCCGGGGCCACCTCGGGCATCGCGACCCTGGCCATCTCGCCGGCGCTGCTCAGCACCCTCAACGCCGCCGGCGTCCTGAGCTATCTCAATTCCACCGGCAGCTTCGGCGCGGGCCCCAACGAGTTCTCGATCGCGCTCACCGTCGTGGCGGACGGCGGGACGGTCGCGGTCGACTCGATGGGCCTTTCGCTCGACCCGGCCCTCTCCTACAACCTTGCGATCTCGGGCTCGGGCACGACCCTCAACGCGATCGACTCCACGTTCGACCTCACGTGGACCCAGCCGGCGTCCAGCCCGCTCGCCTCGACCGCGCCGTACCCCTGGGACTCGAACAAGCTCCTGGTCGATGACGGGGCGAAGGCCTACCTGGCCAACGTCTCCACCACGCAGGGTATCCCAGGCGTGTTCAGCTACTCGGCCTTCCAGCCGGATGCGTCGAGCCAGGTCTACCTGTTCCGGTGGGCCCAGTTCAACCTGACCGGTCGGGGTGGCGCGCTCCCGATCTACGAGGGCGTCCTGAAGGCGTTCTACGCCTACAACACCAACCAGTCGAACAACGAGACGGCGAACGCGCTCAACGACCTCGCCACCTCGAACCCGGCGATCTGGGGCTACGTCAACTACGTCGACCAGCAGAAGGGGCTCCCGGCCTACGGGGAGTCCGGCCGCGACGGCGAGGCGTTCCTCCTCCTCGCCTCGGGCAACATCACCGGTCCCACGCTGCCGGACGGCCTCTTCCTCGGCGGCTACCACTTCAACGTCACGATCCCGATCGCGACGAACAACACGGAGGCGTTCAACTGGTCCGTGAGCCCGTACCCCTCGGGAGTGGCGGCGGGGACCGGGTTCGTGGGCTCCCCCGACTTCGGTCCGAAGCTCACCTTCCCCGGCTACTTCGGCCAGCTCGAGTTCGGCACCCAGACGGTGACCCAGAACGGCACGGCGATCACGAACCTGTCGATCGATGACTACAAGGTGCTCGGCGTGACCGCCGAGCTCACCAACACGGGGACGGCGCCCATCTACAACTATTCCGGAACGTTCACCTACGGGGCCAAGACGGGCGTGCTGCTCGACTCGGTTCCGCTCACCAACCTGACCCTGCTCCCCGGCGACTCGACGGACATCGACGTCGCGTGGCTCGTGAACACCACCGTCACCGGGATCGCGGGCGCCCCGGACCATCCGTTCTTCCTGAACGTGACGTACAATGGCGGAGTCGCGGGCCTGGGCGGCGGAGTCCTCAACGAAGTCGTCCGCGTCACGGTCACCCCGTACGTCGCGCACTTCACCCAGTCCGGCGTGGTGATCACCGGCAACGGCACCGTGCTCTCCAATGCCACGGTCCGGATCGGACAGGGCCTCGGTGTCGAGGTCACGCTCACCTACTCCGGCGCCGCGACCGTGACGTCGCTCTCGGCCGACCTGTACTACGCGGCGACCTCGTCGACGCCGCTCGCCACCGAGACGCTGGCGAACCTGGCCGTGAACACCCCCGGCCAGACGGTCACGCTGTTCTTCAACTGGACCGTCAACGACACGACGACGGGGCTGCGCGGGAAGGTGTTCCTGAACGACTTCTCGCTCGCGGTGGTCTGGAACGGCGCCGACACGCTGATCGGCGGCAACACCTCGACGAACGCGATCCCGATCTCCATCGCTCCCTCGCAGATCCGGTTCACGTCGTTCTCGCCGCCGCCGACGACGCTGCAGCTCACCACCACGTCGAATTACCTTTCCACCGGAGTGGTGCAGTACAACGGCTCCCAGGCCGCTTCGGTCCTGCTCTACGCCACGCCAGTCTCGGGCGGGCTCTCGGTCCTGATCGCGCAGACGACGACCACCAGCGGCGTCGTCTTCGAGATGCCCTGGTTCCCACTCTCCGGCCTCCTGTCGGCGGGCACGACGTACAAGCTCACCGCGGAGACCGTCTACAACGGCGTCAACTCGACCGAGCCCATCGGGACGGCCTCCGTTCCGCCGACCTCGACGCCGGTGACCAACTTCCTGTACGAGAAGTTCCTGGGACTCCCGCTCTGGATCTGGCTCGCGATCGCCGTGGCGGCGATCGTGGCGATCCTGGCCGTGCTGTTCATCTCGCGGCGCTCGGCGGCCGGTAAGCTGGTCGAGTGCGGCGAGTGCGGCAACCTGATCCCCGAGGACGCGACCGTCTGCCCGAAGTGCGGCGCCGAGTTCGAATCCGACCTCATCCGGTGCAGTCGCTGCGGCTCCACCATCCCCGCGGACTCTCGGTTCTGCCCCGAGTGCGCGGCCCAGCTCCTGGGCAAGCCCGGGGAGGGCGGCGAGGACGCGGAACGGCAGGGCTACTCCGACTTCACCGAGAAGTACCGCGCCGAGGCGAAGCGGGAGCTCGGGGAGAACTACAACGAGGGCTCCTTCTGGGACTGGTGGAAGCGCCAGCCCTCCTACGTCTCCTACAGCCAGTGGAAGCTCCAGCAGGGTCAGGGCGTGGCCCGCAGCGGCATGGCGGCGCCCCCGAGCGGCTCGGAGTCGGTGCCCGAGGTCCAGACCTCGCCCGGCGGCCGCGCCCCGCCGCCCCGCGGCGGGATCGGCGGAGCCGGTGCGGCGAGCGCTCCGGCGGCCGCCCCCGCGGTCATGACCCCACCGCCGGCGGCCCCTACGGCACCTCCCGCGACCGGGGCTGCGGCAGCGGGCGGCACGCTCAAGCCGTGCCCCAACTGCGGCAAGGAGATCCCGCCCGAGTACCTCGTCTGTCCGTTCTGCGGGTCGGTCACGCAGTAGCGAGCCGACCGCGGCCCGGAGACCAACCCCTTCCCGCTCACCTTTATCCCGAGGCGTCCTTCGAGGCGCCGACCATCGATGCCGGGGGATCTCGAGCGCGGCCGCCAGAAGGTCGCCTGGGCCGAGAGCCACATGTCCGTCCTCGGCGGGGTCCGCCGGCGCTTCGAGGCGGAGCAGCCCTTCCGCGGGCTCGTCCTCTCGCTGGTGCTCCACGTAGAGGCCAAGACCGCGGCGCTGGCGCTCGCGCTGAAGGCGGGCGGCGGCGACGTGCATTTGGCCGCAGGGAACCCGCTCTCGACGGACGACGATGCCGTGGCGGCGCTCCGGGCGCGGGGCGTCGAGACCCTGGCGGAGAAGGGCGAGTCGATCGCCACCTATCGCGACGGCATCCAGGCGATGCTCGACGTCGAGCCGGACGTCCTCATCGACGACGGAGCGGACCTGGTCGCCCTCGTCCACACGTCTCGGGGCGACCGGGGGAAGATCCGGGGCTCGACCGAGGAGACCACGACCGGCGTCACCCGACTCAAGGCGCTCGAGCGGTCCGGGAAGCTGCTCTTCCCGGCCATCGACGTGAACGATGCGGCGATGAAGCACCTGTTCGATAACCGGTACGGCACGGGCCAGTCCACCGTCGACGGGATCCTGACCGCCACCAACCTGCTGATCGCCGGGCGCGTCTGCGTGGTCGCCGGCTACGGATGGTCCGGGAAGGGGGTCGCGTCGCGGCTGCGGGGCCTCGGCGGCGACGTGGTCGTCACGGAGGTCGATCCGGTGCGCGCGCTCGAGGCCCGGCTCGACGGGTTCCGGGTGATGCCGATGCTCGACGCGGCGGCGATCGCCGACCTGATCGTGACCG
>JASHYV010000021.1 GCA_030064695.1 Thermoplasmata archaeon | reverse complement strand
CCGAGCGCCGAGACCCCGAGGTGCGCGGTCGTCGTCGGCGAGAAGAGCTCCGCCCACGCCGCCCCGGCGCTCCGCCCATTGAGGGGGGCCACCGAGCGGTCGATCACGGCGCCGAGGAGCGCGATCTCGGCCCCGAGCACGAGCGCCGTCTCCGCCGCCAGCAGCCAGCCGAGGGACGGGCGCCGGCCCAGGCCCCGGAGCGGAGCCGCCCGACGGGCGGGCGCGGAGCGCAGACGGCTCACGAGGACGAGGTACGCCGCGGTCGGGATCGCGAGCAGGAGCACCATCCCGAGCGCCAGCACGGCGGCCCCGTGCGGGTCGAGGTACGTCTCCGCGAGCGCGTACACCTGGGCCTCCAGCGTGTAGCAGCGGGAGCCGGCCCCGCAGAGCAGGAGCGGCGGGGCGAACGACAGGGCCGAGAACAGAAAGGTCAACAGGCCGCCCGCCGCGGCGCCGGCCCAGGTCGGCCGCGCCCAGACGTCCCAGTACGCGCGCGCCGGCGCGCCTCCGAGGGTCGCGACGGTCTCCTCGAGCTCGGTCGAGGCGCTCTCGCATCCGGCGGCGGTGAGGAGGATCACGATCGGCACGTTGAAGAACAGGTTCGCCGCCACGATCGCCGGTATCCCGCGGCCGAAGAACGAGAGCCCCGGCGCCCCCGCCAGCGCGCCGCCCGGCCCGAAGAGGTCCAGCACACCGAGCACGACGACCAACGTGGGCAGAAGGAACGGGATCAACAGCAGGGAGCGCACCGCGCTCCGACCGGGCCAGGAGTACCGACCCACGAAGACCCCCGCCGGGTATCCGACCGCCACGGCGCAGACGGCCGACAGCGCTCCCTGTTCGAGGGAATTGTCGATCGAGCGGACGTTCGCTGCGGCGCTCCAGACCGCGGCCACGCCAGACGCTCCGCCGACGTCCGTGACCGCCCCCGCGAAGAGGACCGCCACCGGGATCAGCGCCGCGAGGGCCACGAACGCGAGGACGACCGCGAGCGAGATCGAGCCCTCAGGCAGCCGCCTCAACCGGATCCTCCGGCCAGCGACTGCCAGGTGGCGAGCCATCCGTTCGGCGCGGTGAGGTTCGCCGCGACCTCGGCCGGCGTGGTCGCGTTGTTGAGCGCCACGATGCCGTCGGGGTCGAGCGCCGCGTCGAAGACGGGCGGCACCCCGACCGTGTCGTTGGCCGGGTATTCCCACTCACTCGTCGGGAGCGCCGACTGGACCGGGCCGGAGAGCAGGAACGACTCGAGCTCCTCCGCGAGCGTCGCGTGGCGGGTCCCGGCGACCACGCCGACGCCGTAGATCGTCCGCCAGCCGTAGGAGGTCCCGTTCCACCAGGAGACGGTGGAGTTGAACGCGCCCGCCTCCCCGTAGGCCGCCGCGTACGCCGGGTCGGTCGAGTAGCTCACGACGAGCTGGTTCTCGCCCGCCGGAGTACCGAACTCGGCGAACGCGGTGCCCCAGTCCGGCGCGGGGTTCGGATGCGGCTCCCCGAAGAACTGCGTCCAGAACGTCTCCCAGTTCTGGTGCAGCACGGTCTCGTAGTACTCGACTTCCCACGCGAGGAACTCCTCGCCCGTGATGTCGTAGAGCGGGTTCTCGGTCACGAGCTGTGCCGCCCAGCTGGCGTTCTCGACGAAGTCGGGCAGCGTCGCGTGGGCCACGACTCCGCCGGTCGCGTTCGAGAAGGCGGCCGTGAAGTCGATGGCGAGATAGCCCCACTCGTACGGCACGACCCCATGGTCGGGGCTGACCCCGTCGACGAGCCAGGTCGGGATGTTCGCGAGCCCCGGCGGCGTGTACGGCTCGAGGAGGCCCAGCGATTCCGCCTGGGGTGCGGTGATCTCGTCGAGCCCGATCACGAGGTCGGCGGCCGGGAGGCCGTAGTACGCCGGGTCCTGGAGCGCCGCGTCCAGGTTCGCGTTCGGGCAGACGAGGTCGATCGAGACCTGGTGGAGCGCCTCGAACGGCGCGAGGACCGAGGTGACGTTCGCTCCGCCGCAGTTCCCGCCGAGGAAGCTCGAATAGGTGTAGACCACGAGCACGGTCCCGGAGGTGCCCGGACGCGACGCGTACTCGTACAGCCCGAAGCCGGCGATCACCACGACGAGCGCGAGGGCGACCGCGAGGAACGCCCGGCCGAGCCGACCGGGACGGCGGAGACGCCGCGGAGAAGGCGAATTCATGCCCTCCGCGCGCCGGCGGAGAGTCGCCCTAGGTGCCGCATCGCAATCCCTTCGCGGGCATTATCCCGTGCAGGTTCCTGGGGTCGACGGGTCTCCCCGTCCTCTCAGCCGGCGTCGGCTCCCCCTGCTGCGGAGACCCCACGACCGGGGAGGATTTACCTTCGAGGGGGCGCCGCCGGGCGCGGGGTCTTATACGCGCGAGGCGCCTTCCAGGACGGTACCATGCCGGATCCGATCGAGAAGCTCCGCTTCGGCACCGAGCTCGTGAAGCGCGGCTTCGCGCGCATGCAGCAGGGCGGCGTGATCATGGACGTCACCACGGCCGAGCAAGCCGCCATCGCCGAGGAGGCCGGAGCCGTCGCGGTCATGGCCCTCGAGCGCGTGCCGGCCGACATCCGGGCGGAGGGCGGCGTGGCCCGGATGGCGGATCCGATGAAGATCCGGGAGATCAAGGACCGCGTCTCGATCCCGGTGATGGCGAAGTGCCGGATCGGGCACACCGCCGAGGCCCGGATCCTGGAGTCGCTCGCGGTCGACATGATCGACGAGTCGGAGGTCCTGACCCCGGCCGACCCGTTCCGGCACGTCGACAAGAAGGAGTTCCAGGTCCCGTTCGTCTGCGGCGCGCGCAACTTGGGCGAGGCGCTCCGCCGGATCGAGGAGGGGGCGGCGATGATCCGCACCAAGGGCGAGGCGGGCACCGGCAACGTCGTCGAGGCGGTCCGGCACATCCGCCAGATCTCCGGCGAGGTCGCCGAGGTCGTGAAGCTCCCGAAGAAGGACCTCCCGGCGTGGGCGAAGCGGGAGCGCGTGTCGGAGGGGGTCCTGAACGAGGTCCGGCAGCTGGGACGCCTGCCGGTCGTCAACTTTGCGGCGGGCGGCATCGCCACCCCCGCGGACGCGGCGCTCTGCCGCCTCCTCGGCGTCGACGGCATCTTCGTCGGCAGCGGGATCTTCAAGGCCCAGCACCCGATGAAGGTCGCCCGCGCGATCGTGGAGGCGTCGCTCCACTTCGACCAGCCCGACGTCCTCGCCCGTGTCTCGACCGGCCTCGGCGAGGCGATGAAGGGTCTCGACATCGCGTCGATGCCCGCGGACGCCCTCCTCCAGACCCGGGAGTCCGGGGTGCCCGGGGCCTCGGGCCGACGCGACGCCCCGGCCCATTGACCGGCGCGCGGACGCTGCACCGGAGCGAGTAAAGCCTCGGAACGCGGTGGCCCGCCCGTGCGCATCGTCCAGGTCACGCCGTTCTTCGCCCCGCACGCGGGCGGCGTGGAGTCGCACGTTCGCGGGCTCGCGCGGGAGTTCGCCCGCGAGGGCCACGACGTGACGGTCGTCACGAGCCGCTACGACACGAGCCTCCCGGAGTCCGAGACGATGGAAGGCTACCGGGTCCTCCGGTCCCGGGCCCACGGGGTGCTGCTCAACACGCCGATCGACACCGGCAGCGGCCGGGTCCTGCGCGGATTGGACGCGGACGTATTCCACCTCCATTACCCCCCGCCGATCACATCGTACTACGCGACGCGGGCCCTCCGCCGCCGAAAGGTGCCGGTCTGCCTCACGTACCACTGCGACCTCTTCCTCGACGGCGCCGTCGGCCGGGTGCTCGCCGGCCTCTACCAGCGCGTCTTCCTGCCGGGCACGCTCCATCGGGCGAACGCGGTGGTCGTCCACACGAAGAGCTACGGGATCACCTCCGCCGTGCTCCGCCAGCGAGACCTGACGGTCATCCCGTCGGTCGTCGACCTCGACCGGTTCCGGCCCGGGCTCGACGCGAGCGGTCTCCGCGCCGACCTCCACCTCGAAGGGAAGCGGGTCCTCGCGTTCACGGGGCGGCTCGTCCCCCACAAGGGCGTGGACGTGATCCTGGCGGCGGTCGCGCTGCTCCCGAAGGACGTCGTGCTGCTGGTCATCGGCGCCGGGCCCCGGCTCCCGAGCCTGGTCGGCCAGGCCCGCCGCCTGGGCATCCAGGACCGGGTGCGGTTCTGCCCGGGCGTCTCCGACGACGAGCTGCCGCGCTATCTCGCCCTCGCCGACGTGTTCGTCTTCCCCTCGCAGAACCGGCTCGAGGGCTTCGGGCTCGCGGTGGCGGAGGCGATGGCGTGCGGACTGCCCGTCGTCACCGCCGACATGCCGGGGGTCCGCGAGGTGATCGAGCCGGGCAAGGAGGGGCTGCTCACAGAGCCGCTCATCGCCCAGGACCTGGCCGACCAGCTGCGCCGGCTCCTGGACGACCCCGAGACCGCGCACCGGATGGGCGCGGCCGGTCGCCGTCGCGCGGAGGAGCGGTACGGTCTCCCGACGGTCGCGGGCCAGCTGCTCAGTCTGTACGCAAGCCTGCGCGCAGCTGGTTGATCTGCACCTTGAGGCGCTCCGCCTCGGCGGCGGCCGCCTTCTTCCAGTCGCTCTCGGCGGAGGCGTAGAGGATCGTCCGCGACGCGTTGACGACCAGCGCGCGCCCGTGGGCGTCCACGCCCTCGCGTACCGCCGTCGCGAGCGATCCCCCCTGCGCCCCGACCCCCGGCACGAGGATCGGGATCGAGTTGCCGAGGGTGGCGCGCGCCGCGTGGAAGGCGTCGGAGAAGGTCGCACCGATGACGACGCCGACGTTGCCGTGGGCGTGCGCGAGACGGCGCACCTCCCCGACGACGGCGAGCCAGAGCGGACCGCGGGGTGTGGGGATGTCCTGGAAGTCGAGCGAACCCGGGTTCGAGGAGTGCGCGACCACGAAGATCCCGTGCGCCGGATCGTCGAGGAACGGCTGGAGGGTCTCCCAGCCGAGCCACGGAGTGACCGTGACGGCGTCGAAGCCGAAGTCCCCGAAGATCCCCTCCCGAAACATCCGCATGGTGTTCGGGATGTCGTTCGCCTTGAGGTCGAGGATCCGCAATCGGGTGGGACCGATTTGCCGCACGATCCGCTGGAGGGCGGCGAACCCCTTCGGACCGTACTGGAAGTAGCTCGCGAGCTGCATCTTGTAGGCGGCGGCGTGCGGGTACGTCGCGCTCAGGATCCCGTCCAGGAACCGGTCGAGCTGCACGGACGGGGGCAGCTTCCGCAGCGGCTTCGGCATCAGCGACGGATCCGGGTCGAGCCCCACGCACACGAGGGAGTCGCGCGCCGAGAGGACCTTGTCGAACCGCTGGACGAACTTCGTCGCCACCGAGCGCGGGTGAGGGGGGCCGGGCCAAAAGGCTTGTGACAACCCGGCGCCGCGACGTGTCGCGACGTTCATCCTTCGCGCGGCGCCGGACGCTTTTATCGCGGGCCGCGGTCCCCTCCGCTCCGGAGGAGGGCCACGACCGCGCTGTCCGAGGAAGGGCCGCCCGAGCTCCTCCTGCGCGATCTCGTGGCCGGCTCGGGACCGGTGGCGTTCGTCGCCCGGATCGTCTCGGTGGAGCGTCGGGACGTCACGCGACGCACGGACGGGAGCCGCCGACCTCTGCTCTCCGGCCTCCTAAGCGACGGCACGGCGTCGGTCCGGTTCACCTGGTGGGACCCGCCTCGGGAACCAATCGAGCGGGGCACCGTGATCCGGGTCGCCGGCGCGGAGGTGGGACAGTTCCGCGGGCGGCCCGAGGTCACGATCTCCTGGCGGACGCGGGTCGCACCCGCGAGCCCGGCGGAGCTTCCGCGCCTCACGGCGAGCGACCTGCCCGCGAAGACGGTACGGGAGCTCGCGTCGCCGGACGAAGGGTTCCGGGTCGACCTGCGTGTGCTGCGCATCGGACCGAGGACGGTGACCGTCGGGGCCGAGCGTCGGCTCGTCTTCGACGGCCTCGTCGCGGACCGCACCGGCGCGATCCAGCTCTCGGCCTGGAGCGACTTCGGCCTCAAGGAGGGCGAGGCGATCCGGGTCACCGGGGCGTACGTCCGGGGCTTCCGCGGTCGGCCTCAGATCGTGCTCGACGACCGGTCGGCCGTCGAGCGGATCGAGGGCGAGGAGCTTCCCGCTCCGGCGGAATGGCTCCGGTCGACTCCGGCCTCGATCGCCTCCGTCGAGGACGCCGGGGGCGGGGCGGCCGTCGCCGTCGAGGGGCTCGTGGTCGGGTTGCTGCCGCCGAGTGGGATCGTCTACCGGTGCCCGAGCTGCCGACGGTCCCTGACGAACGGGATCTGCCGGGTCCACGGACCGGTCGAAGGGCAGGCCGACCTGCGGGCCCGCATCGTGCTCGACGACGGCACCGGTGCGCTCACCGTGAACGCGGACCGGGCCGACACGGAGCGGCTCTGGGGCGTGACGCTCGACCAGTGCCGCAGCCGGCTCCGCGAGCTCGCGGACCCGGGCGTGCTCGAGCAGCAGCTGTTCGAGAGCCTGCTCGGACGTCGACTGCGCGTCCGGGGGGCCGGGACCCTCGATGACTTCGGGATCACGATCGCGCCGGACTCGATCGAGCCGGTGGAGGTCGACCTCGAGGCCGCGGCGCAGGAGCTGCTGCGTCGAGTTCCCGAGGGTCGCCCGTGACCCGACGAGAGCCCGCCTGGCGCGTGACGGCCCGGGAGCTCGAGAGCTCGCTCGAGGAGGAGAAGGGCTCGGGCGACCGGGCGGCGTCGTATCTGCTCTCCCCGTTCGGCGCTCGGATGAACCGGGTGCTGGTCGCCGGAACGCTCTCGCCGGCGGAGCCGATCGGCCGGGACGAGGCGCAGACGTTCTGGCGCGCCCGGCTGAGCGATCCCACGGGGGCGGTCGCCGTCACCGCCGGCAGCTTCCAGCCCCGGGCGATGGCGCAGCTGCGCGCCGGCAGCCACGCTCGGAGCGCGATCGTCGTCGGCAAGGTCCACCTGTATCGCGACCGGAGCGGGGTCGGCTACGTCTCCGTCCGCGCCGAGGGGATCCGTACGGTCTCCGAGGTCGACGAGCGGGGCGCGCTCGCCGACATCGTCCGACAGTCGCTCGACCGGCTCGATCTGCTCGAACGGATCGAGAAAGGACCTCCGCTCGAGGACGGAGCCGCCCGGGCGGACGGCGTGCCCCTCACCTGGGTCCGCGCCGCTCGGGAGTCGCTGCGTCGATACCCGCAGGCCGATCGGGCCGCGTTCCGACGCGAGCTGCGGACCGCGGTCCGTCGCGTGGGCGGGGACACGGCGCCCGAGCCGTCGCCGACGGGACCTCCCCCGACCGTCACCGTCGTGCGCGCTCCACCGACGCGACCGCCGCCTCCCCCGCCGACGGCGGCCGAGCGGGAGGAGGAAGCGGTCTTCCTCGACCTGGTGGACGAGGTCGCCGAGGTCTCCGCCGACGGCTACGCCGACCTCAAGGAGCTCCTGGCCCGCGTGGGCGCGCGGGGCCTCGTGCCCGACCGGGCCGAGGCGACGCTGAACCGCCTCGAGGAAGAGGGCGTCATCGAGGAGCCGATCGTCGGGAAGCTGCGGCGGGCCTAGCGGTCGGCCTCCCGCCCTGAGCATATATATAGGCCCCGGGCTCCGAGGCGCGGGGGAATGAGGAACACCTGTCTCTCCGATCCGATGACGAGACCAGCGACGAGCTGACCCCCATTCCTCCGATCGGATCTCGCTGATGGCCGAATCGAAGCTCTCGGGCACCACCGCCCTCATCCTCATCGTCGTCGTCGTCATCGTCGCGGGGATCGGGGCGGGACTGCTCTACCACTTCACCCATCCGGGCCCGGCCGCCGCGGCCCAGCGCGTCGTGGTGGGCGACAATGTGACGGTGAACTACATCGGACAGTTCGGGAGCGGCCCCCAGACGGGCCGGGTGTTCGACACGTCGATCCTCTCGGTCGCGACGAACAACGCGTCCTACCCGAAGTCGCTCTCCTTCAAGTGGCGCGGGGCCGACTCCGACTACGTCCCGCTCGGCGTGACGGTGGGGCCGAACATCCCGAGCTCGGGGTACACGATCGACAACATCACCTTCGGCGGCGTCGTCACCGGCTTCTGGCAGGGGCTGCTGGGCCTGCCGGTGAACGTCACGAAGATCGTCTCGATCCCGCCCGGCCTGGGCTACGGCTCGGCGGACCCGTCCTGCTTCGTCACGATGCCGATGGTGCTGACCACCCCGGTGGTCTTCAGCGTCCCCGTGGCGAACTTCACGACGGACTACCCCAACGCGACCCTCGCGATCGGGACGGAGTTCACGGCCGCGCCGTACAACTGGACGGCGATCGTGCTGAACACCAACGCGACCGGGGTCACGGTCGAGGCCCTGCCCTACGTGGGGCAGGCGATCACCTACGGCGGGCTCCCGTACCTGGTGTCGGCGCTCAACTCGACCACCGTGACGCTCCAGAGCCAGCTCGAGCCGGCGAACGCGGGACTGATCCTCGGACACTCGGCCGCGAGCGTCTGCGACACAACGACCTACACCGTCTCGGCGGTGAGCGTCAGCACGGGCACGTTCACGGCGGACTACAACAGCGAGGTCGTCGGTCAGACGCTCGTGTTCACGGTGACGGTCACCCAGTTCTACTGACCGGTGGCTAGCCGCCCAGCGTGATCTTGCCGCGCTTCAGCAGCTCCTCGAGCTGCGCTTCGGCGGTGCGGGCGAGGGCGTCCTCGCCGGGCCGGCCCCGCTTCGGGGCGTAGGTCCGCAGCGTCCGGCGGGCCTCGTCCCGTCGCGCCCGGGCGGCGCCGACCAGTTTCCGCCCCTCGAGGTCGAGGGAGTGCATCTCTCGGCTCAGCCCGTCGATCTGGTCCATCACGGCGGCCCGCGCCTTGCCCTTCGCCCGGAGCTCGGCGACGAGGGCGCCGGCCGACTCGAGCTTCGAGCGGACCGCGGCCATCTTCTGGTCGCGTTCCGCCTTGGCCTGGGTGAACTCGGTCCCGAGCCGGTCGATCTCGGCCCTCGCGGCCGAGACCTTCGTCTCCGCCTCCTTGCGGGCCTTCTCATGGTCGGCGACGACCTGGACCCGGGCCTCGGCTTCCTTGAGCTCCTTCGACCGGAGTCGCAGTTGGGCGATCAGGGCGTTCTCGTCGTCGAGCGAGAGGGACTGGGTCTGCTGCCGGTGCTCGAGGGTCGCGATCTCGCGCCGGATCTGGTCGGGCCGAACCCGCTCGCCGGGCGCGAACGTGAGCCTCAGCTCGCGGAGGGCGACCACTGACGCCTCGAACGACTTGCGGGCCTGCTCCCGCGCAGTGCGGAGCTCGGCGAGACGCTTCCCGAGCGCCCCGTGCTCGGCGTAGAGTTGCTCCACCTCCGCCTGGGGCGCCTGGCGCCGGTCGTAGAGCGCCTTCTGCTCGGTGGAGAGCTTGCGCATCTCGGCGATCAGCGACGCCCGTCGGGCGTCGAGCGCGTCCAGCTTCTGGTCGATCTGCCGAAGCCGGTCCCGATCCGCGCGCTCCTGTTTCTCCTCCTCGTCGGAGAAGACCGGCCTCGGCGGCACGACCCAACCACTCCGAGCAGGTCAGAAAAGGGCTTCTGGTCTGGCCCACCGGCGGTCCGCCCGCCCTCCGTCAGCGGAGGCGGCCGCGGGGTCTCCGGGCGAAGCGCTGAGCGGCGAAGAGCGCCGCCGGAACCGCGGCGTCGATGTTGACGACCGCGATCGGGGCGCACGACTGGAGCATCGCCGCGAGGGCGGCCTCCCCCTTGCCGCCGCGACCGTACCCGACCGAGCTCGGCACTCCGACCACGGGCGCGCGGACGAGACCGGCGAGCACGGTGGGCAGCGCGCCTTCGCGACCCGCGAAGGCAAGGTAGATCTCCGGTCGGCGCGCTTCGAGGCGCCGCACCGCACGCTGGAGGCGGTGCAGCCCCGCCACCCCCACGTCGTACGCCGTCTCGACCCGGAGACCAAGCTCCCGCAGCACGGCGGCGGCCTCCTCGGCCAGTGGGACGTCACTCGTGCCGGCCGTGACCACAGCGACCCGCCCGGGCCGGTACTGGACTCCGAGCGGTCCCTCGAGCCGCATCAGCCGCCCGTCGGCCAGGGTCCGCAGTGCCACGCCCTCCGCCTGGACTCTCCCGAGCTCGCGCCGCTGCGCGGGGGTCGGGCGGGAGATCAAGGCGCCGTGCCCCGCTCGCGAGAGCGCCCGAACGATCCCGAGGAGGTGGTCGACCGACTTTCCCTCTCCCAGCACGATCTCGGGGACGCCGATGCGGCGACCCCGGTCTCGATCGATCCGGGCGAAGCGTCCGACTCGCAGTTCGGCCGGTCGCCGGCGCCCGGAACCTGCTCGGTCGCCGCTCGTCACGGTCCGGGTGACCCAAGCCGTGATATAGCGGACGCCGGTGGCACGGCCGTTTCGCGGCCGATGGCGGATTTTTCGCTGACCTCGGAGCAGGAGAGCCTGCGGGACCTCGCCCGCAAATTCGCGCGCTCCGAGATGGCCCCGCACGCGGCCGAGTGCGACCGGGCGGCCCGGTTCCCCGAGGAGATCTATCGGAAGGCGTGGGAGCTCGGGCTCATGAACCTCAACGTGCCGGCCGAGCTCGGCGGCAGCGGCCTCGGCGTCTTCGACCAGTGCCTGCTGATCGAGGAGCTCGCCTACGCCTGCGGGGGGATGACGACCTCGATCATCGCGAACTGCCTCGCGCTCGAGCCCATCCTGCTCGGCGGGTCCGCCGAGCAGAAGGAGCGGGTCCTCCGCCCGTTCTGCTCGGAATACCACCTTGCCTCCTTCTGTCTCACCGAACCGAGTGGGGGCTCCGACGCGGCCGCCCTCCGGACCCGGGCCCGGAGGGACGGCGATCACTACGTGCTCGACGGCGAGAAGTGCTTCATCACCAACGCTCCCCACGCGAGCCTCTACACGGTCTTCGCGACCGTGGACCCCGACCAGCGGGCCCGGGGGATCACCGCGTTCATCGTGCCGCGCTCCTCGCCCGGCGTGACGCCCGGGAAGGACGAGGAGAAGATGGGCCACCGGGCCTCCTCGACCAGCACGGTGCGGTTCGAGGGCGTGCGCGTGCCCGTCGCCGACCGGCTGGGCGCCGAAGGCGAGGGCTTCTCGATCGCGATGCGCACGCTCGACCACACCCGGACCGGCATCGGGGCGCTCGCGACCGGCATCGCGCAGGCGGCGCTCGACCGCGCCGCGGAGTATTCGCTGAAGCGGGTCACGTTCGGCAAGCCGATCGCCGAGCACCAGGCGATCCAGACCAAGCTCGCGAACATGGTCCAGGCCGTCCACGCCGCGCGCCTGCTGACGTGGCATGCCGCGTGGACGATCGACCGCGGCGGCAAGGGCACGCTCGAGTCGTCGATCGCCAAGACGTTCGCGTCCGACTCCGCGCTCCACGTCGCCGACGAGGCGATCCAGACGTTCGGCGGATACGGCTACATGAAGGAGTATCCGGTCGAGAAGCTGCTCCGGGACGCGAAGCTCACGCAGATCTACGAGGGCGCGAACGAGATCCAGCGCAGCGTCATCGCGCGCGAGCTGCTCCGCGAGTACGCCTAGGACGGGGCCGCCGCCGTGGAGATCGTCGTCTGCGTGAAACCGGTGCCCGAGGCGGAGACGCGGCTCCGCCCCGCGGCCGGCGGCGCGACGATGGACTCCGAGGCCGTGAAGTTCGTGCTCGCCGGCTACGACGAGTCGGCGGTTGAGCAGGCCCTGCTGCTCAAGGAGTCGGTCGCCGGCTCGAGGGTCCATGTGATCGCCTACGGACCGGCACCGCGGACCGAAGAGGTCCTTCGGGCGTCGATCGCCCTCGGCTGCGATCAGGCGACGTGGGTGGAGGCGCCTCCGGACAGCACCGGCGACCCGCTGGAGGCGGCCCGTGCCCTGGCCGCCGCGATCTCCTCCGTGCCCCACGACCTCGTGCTCTGCGGCAAGCAGGCGGTCGACGACGAGGCCGGGCTCGTTCCCTCGGCCCTGGGCGAACTGCTCGGCGTGCCGGACTTCGGCTTCGTGGTGGACCTGCGCTGGGACGCGGCCCGGACGCGCTTCACCTTCGAGCGGGCCGGCGACTCCGGGGCGGAGCGATGGGAGTGCGCGCTCCCGCTCGTGATCGGACTCCAGCAGGCCTGGAACGACCCGCGCACCGCAAAGCTCCCGAACATCCTCAAGTCGCGGAAGGCCCCGATCGGGAAGGTCCCCGCTCCCGCCTCGGACGCCCCCAAGAGCCGACCCGAGCGGTTCGAGCTCCCGCCGCCGCGGACGGGCGCCCGGATGATCGAGTACAAGACGCCCGAAGAGGTGGCGCAGAAGCTCGTGAAGCTGCTGCGCGAGGAGGCGAAGGTCTTCCCATGAGCCCCGGCGTGCTCGTCGTCGCCGAGACCCACGAGGCCCATCTGGCGGGCGCCACCCGCGAGGCAATCTCCGTCGCACGGACGCTCGCCGGGGCCGCTCCGGTCCAGGCCGTCGCCCTGGGGGCCGGCGCCCCGGCCGCGGCCGAGGAGCTGGCCCGACTCGGGGTCACGAAGACGTTCGTGGCCGCCGATCCGGCGTGGGACTCGGCACCCGCCTGTGCCGCCGCCGCGCCGATCGCCGAGGCGGCCGACCGGGCCTCGGTCTCCGTCCTCGTCCTGGGCGGGACCTCCTGGGGGCGCGACCTCACCGGGCGGCTGGCGATCCGCTGGAAGGCGGCGGCCGCGACCGGGGCCGCCTCCGTCGAGACGGCGGACGGCGGCCTTCGGCTCCGCCGACCGATCTTCGGCGGACGGGCCACCGAGACCCGGCGCCTCGACGGCGGCCGCTACGTGGTCGCGCTCCGGCCCCACGCCTTCGCCGCCCCGTCCGAGGCGCCGGTGCCGGTCCAGACCGAGGCGCTCTCGACGGTCCCCGCCCCGGCGCTCGCGGCGGCGCAGCGGACCGGGGTGCGCTCCGCCGGACCGAGCGCGGGGCCGGGGCTCACCGATGCGGCGATCGTCGTCTCGGGCGGCCGCGGCGTCCGGTCGCCGGAGAACTTCGCGCTGATCGAGGCGCTCGCCGCGTCGCTCGGTGCGGCGGTCGGCGCCTCGCGCGCCGTGACCGACGCCGGCTGGCGACCGACGTCGTTCCAGGTCGGCCAGACCGGGCGTGCGGTCTCGCCGCAGCTCTACATCGCGGTCGGGATCTCCGGCGCCATCCAGCACATCGTCGGCATGGTGAGCTCGCGGGTGATCGTCGCGATCAACTCGGACGCGTCCGCGCCGATCTTCAAGGTCGCGGACTACGGGATCGTCGGCGACCTGTTCCAGATCGTTCCCGCGCTGACGGCGGAGATCCGGCGCGTGCGGGGACTCGGCTGAGCCGGCACCCGCTAGAAGTCCCGGAGCAGGTCGAAGCCGTCCTTGAGGGCGGTCGTGGTCGCGATCCCGGCGGCGCGCTGCGCCTCGCGCAGCAGCTTCCGCATCGGCTGCTTCGGCGTCCCGGTCTCGGTCATGAGCCCATGGAACAGCTCGACCGCGAACTTGGGATAGACCGTGTACATCCGGGGGTTCCACTTCACCTCGTCCGCCCGCGCGAAGTCCCGGAAGTCATGGAGGACCCCGTTCGCCTCGAGCCGACGGTCGTACTCGGCGAGGCGCGCCGCGCTCGCGTCGTGCGCGGTGCGGGCCGCGAGCGCGGTCTCCGCCGCCTCGAGGCCGGTCCGGACCGCGTAGTTCATCCCCTGGATCACGAGGCCGTTCGAGAAGACGAAGCCGGCGGCGTCGCCCGCGATCATCCACCCGTCGCCGTGGAACGCCGCCGGCCGGCTCGCCCAGCCGGAGCTGATCAGCTTCGCGCCGTACTCGACCAGCTCCGCGCCCTTGAGGCGGGCGGCGATCGTGGGATGCAGCTTGAACTGCTCCATCATCTCCTGGGAGTAGGAGTTCCGGCCGAAGAGCGACTGGAGGTTCACGATCAGGCCGACGGAGAGCGTGTCCTGGTTCGTGTAGAGGAACCCTCCGCCCATCACTCCGGGGGGAAAGATCCCGGTCACCCACTCCTCGGCGTGTCCCTCTCCGGGCCCGACCTGGAACCGGTCCTCGAGGGTGCCCGGGTCGAGCCGGTACA
>JASHYV010000020.1 GCA_030064695.1 Thermoplasmata archaeon | reverse complement strand
GGCAACCGCTTCGGCGTCGAGCCGCAGGGGTTCGGCCGTCAGATCCAGGAGTACTCGCCCGACGTGTCGCTCAACCCGGCCGCGAAGCCCCTCACCTTCTCGCTGCGCCACATCGATCCCCGCGACCTGCTCGTGTTCATGGGGCTCACGAACGTGAAGACGTTCCTGGCGCCGTTGAAGCAGATCATCGAGCGCGTCGCCGCGACGACGCCGGACTACTCGGTGCACGACCTCGTGAAGGCCGCCGAGGCCGGCGAGGGGGCGATCGCCGAGACGCTCGTCGAGCGGCTCGAGTACGTCGAGGCGACGAAGCTCCTCGGCCCGGTGGGCACCAGCCTCACCGATCTCGTGAAGAAGTCCGAGGCCACGCTGATCAACCTTAGGGGCGTCGCGCCCGACGTCCAGGAGCTCGTCGTCGCCCGCATCGCGCTCACGCTCTTCGAGAACCGGAAGAAGGACAAGATCCCGCCGCTCTTCCTCGTGATCGAGGAGGCGCACAACTTCGCGCCGCAGCAGGGGCAGGCGACCTGCTCCCGGATCCTGAAGAACATCGCGAGCGAGGGCCGGAAGTTCGGTCTCGGTCTCTGCGTCGTGACCCAGCGCGCCGCGCGGATCGACAAGAGCGTGCTCTCCCAGTGCAACACCCAGCTGATCCTCCAGGTGACGAACCCGCTCGACCTGCGCGCGATCGCGCAGTCGATCGAGGGGCTCACCGCGGGGATGACCGAGATGATCCAGTCGCTCCCCGTCGGCACCGCCCTCATCACCGGCGGCGGCTACCACACGCCGCTCTTCTGCGAGGTCCGGCCCCGGGCCACCCGCCACGGCGGCGAGTCGGTGCAGATCGTGGCGGCGTGAGCCGGGCCGCCTACGCGCGGCTCGCGTCCTGCAGGTACCGCGTCAGCAGCCGCACGCCGAAGGCGACCGCGCCGGGGTTCTGGTAGGCCGGCTGGTAGCGCCGGGTCGTGGGCGTCGTGTACGCCGCGCCGGCGATGTCCAGGTGGGCCCACGGGGTCGAGCCGACGAAGTTCTCGAGGAACGCCGCCGCGGTGAGCATGCCGGCGACGGTGAGCTCGGTCGAGTTCCGCACGTCCCCGAGCTCGCTCTTCACGAGCTCGCGGTGGTAGTCCGTGAGCGGCATCCGCCAGATCGGCTCGCCGGTGGCGCGCGACGCCGAGAGCAGGCCCTCCGCGACCCGCTCGTCGTTCGAGAAGAGCCCCGCCGTGTCGTCGCCGAGGGCGACCACCTGGGCGCCGGTGAGCGTGGCCAGGTCGATGACCTCGTCGGGGTGGTAGCGGTCGATGACGTAGGCGAGCGCGTCGGCGAGGACGACCCGCCCCTCCGCGTCGGTGTTCAGCACCTCGATCGTCTTCCCGTTGTACGTGCGCACGACGTCCCCGGGCCGGTAGGAGGTGCCGCTCGGCACGTTCTCCGCGCAGCCCATGACGCCGATCACGCGGGGCGCGACCTTGAGGGTCGCCGCCGCGCGCAGGATCCCCAGCACGGCCACCGCGCCCGACTTGTCGAACTTCATGTTCGACATCGCCGGCGCCGGCTTGATCGAGATGCCGCCGGAGTCGAAGGTGATCCCCTTCCCCACGACCGCGATCGTCCGACCCCGGCGCGACCCGCCCGGGTACTCGAGGACGACCAGCCGCGGCGGGTGCGCCGATCCGCCGCCGACCGCCAGGATCCCCCCGCAGTGCATCGCGGCGAGCTCCCGCTCGTCGAAGACCGTGACCTTGAGATCAAGCTCCTTCCCGAGCTCCCGCGCCTCCTCGGCGAGCCGCTCCGGGCTCGCGGTGTCGGCCGGGAGGTTGGCCCGCTCCCGCGTCCAGACGACCACGTCGTCGATCGCGGACTGCTCGGCGACCGCCTTCTTGAGGGCGGCCGCGGAGCGGGCGAGCTCGTCGCCCAAGTGGATCCCCACCTCCTCGACGGCGCCGTCGTGGACGACCTTGTACTTGAGGAACTCGTAGGCGCCGAGGACCGCGCCGTCGGAGATCGCGCGCGCCGCCGCCTCCGGGGTGGTCGCGTCGGCGACGAACGTCGGCAGGCGGAAGCCGACCGTGCGGGCGCCCCGGCCCTTCAGGGCCCGGACCGACTCGGCCGCCGCCCGGCGGACCACCTCCGCGTCGAACTTCGATCGGGGTCCCAAGCCGACCAGCAGCAGCCGGCCCTTCCCCTCGGGCCGATGGACGATCGTGATCTCCTTGCGCTTCCCCCGGATCTCCTTCCGGTCCCACGCGGCCCGGACCGTCCCGCCGGTGGCGCGATCCTCTGCGGCGAGCGCCTTGGGGAACGCCGTCTCCTTCTCGCCGCGCTCGAAGACGCCCGAGACCGAGACGTCGACGGCGGCCGAAAGGCCGTCCCGCGGATCGACGGAGACGCGCATCCGGCCCGTTCAGAACGACGGGCGGATCTTCTGCCGGTCGATGCGGATGCCGGCCGGCGTGATCGCGAGGAGGTTCTTCGCGATCCCGGCGACGTCGCCCCCGGTGTCCTTGGCGACGTTCTTGAGGTCGAGGCTCAGCCGCTTCATCGCGATCTGGTCGTTGGAGATCGAGGTGTAGTCGAGCAGGACGATGTCGCCCTGGTAGGCGAGCTTCGAGACCTGGTGCAGGTCCTCGAAGCGGAGGATCTCGGCGAGCCGCACGGTGCCCTTGACCCCGGCGAGCGCGCCGGCCTCGTCGTCGAAGCTCATCGTGCCCAGGTCGAGGAACGAGCCCTCCTCGAGCGTGTCCGCGCCGTGATGCCGCCTCAGGATGCCGCTGGATTTTGCCATCGGAGAGTGCCCCCGCGTTCGGGGGCTGCGAGGGGGGGGTCGCTTCTTAAGTCTATGGTTCGAGGGGCGCGGCCCGCCGGGCGCCGGCCCCGGTCGGGACCGGCGCCGCCGCCGGCCGGGGGAACCGGAGGCAGAACGTCACCCGATAGACGTCCCGGCCGTCCTTCCGGCCGAAGAGGCTGGCCGACTGCTTCAGCGCGGCGCCGAACTTCTGCTGGGCCACCCGCGCCACCGCCCGGGCGGCGAGCGTCTCCGTGAAGAAGACGTCCCAGCCCTCGGGGAGTTCCTCCCGCCACGAGACCGCCTTCTTCCAGTCCGGCCGCGCCTCCCGCATCAGCGCCGCCCAGACGGCGTCGAGGCGGGCGCGGAGCGCGGGGGCGCGCTCGGGCCGCGCCTCCTCCGGTCCCCGGAGCTGCAGCACCGCCGTGTAGAACTTCCCGCTCTTCCGCGAACAGTCGGGGCAGGTCCGATGCTCGATGCGGACCGAGAGCGGGACTTCTACGGTCCGACGCGCCCCCCGGAACCCGACGTCCGCGGCGCCCACGAAGTCGTGGACGGTGCCGGTGGCCGCCCGCTCCTCCCAGCGGACGCGGCGCACCGACGCCTCGGGGTCGATGCGCAGCAACGGGGTGAGATCGTCCGCGGTGAGGAGCGAGCTCGAGTTCTCCCGCTCCCAGTGGTCCTTCACCTGGCGGGCCCCGCAATGGGGGCAGATCACGACGACCGCCCGTTCCGGCGCCGAGACCAGCGTGGTCCGGTCGGCGGCGCACTCGCCGCAGACCCCGTCGACCAGCGCGCGGCCCGTCGCGCCGCAGACCACGCAGAACTCCCCGTCGCTCATGGTCGTTCCCGGGCACCTAGCCCGGCATCGCGAAGATCTCGGCGTGCGGCACGCCCCCGAGCGATCCGGCGCTCCCGGGCGCCACGTGCCCCGCCTCCTCGGCCAGGCGGAGGACCCGGGCGCCGAGCAGGTTGGCGATCGTCGCCCGCTCGAGCGCCCAGAGCAGCTCCTCGCGGGAGACCTGCCGCTCGCCGTAAAAGTGGCTCGAGACCGTGACCGTGCGTCCGTTCTCGCCGATCGGCAGCTCCCGGCCGACGAGCTCCGCATCGCAGGCGGCGACGACGAATTCGGTGCGCACCCGGTGCACGCGCATCACGAACCCGTCCTCCGGCATCGTCGCTCCGGGGCAACGAGCCCGGGAGGGGATAAATCGACCGCGCCGCGGCCCGGGCTCAGAAGCGCACCAGCTGGAACTGGTTCGGCCGGGGCTCGATGAGCTCGCCCTGGTTGCGCATGCTCTGGAGCAGCGACTCCGCCTTGGCGAGGTCGATGTGCGCTCGCTCCACCGCCTCGCGGAACTGCTCCATCGTGAAGATCCCGTCGTGCCCCGCCTGCAGCTCCCGCATGATCTGGAGCACCGCCACCTGCCGCTCGCGCTGGCTGTGGCTCACCCCGGACTGGGTGAGGTCGATGTCGAGCTTCCCTTCCTCCGTCATCGAGACCCGGCGCAGGTAGTTCTCCATGATCCGGATCGCGCGCTCGGCGTCCTCGACCCCGACCACGGACGACAGCCGCGCCCGCGCCGCGGCCTCGCTGAGGCGGACGAGCGCCTCCAGCTGCCGCGCCGTGATCGGGACCGGGGCGTTCGGCTCCTCGCCCTGCTTGCGGACCCGGACGTAGAAGTCCTCCAGGGTCGCGAGCGACTCCGGCGAGAGGATCGGACGCACCGAGCGCCGCGCGTAGGCGACGTACTTCTTGAGCAGATCCGGTGGGAAGGGCGCGCCGGCGGTCTCGAGCGCGGGCGTGCCGGCCGCATGCTGCAGCTCGACCTCCCGGGCCGAGGCGAGGATCCGGTTCGCGAGCCGACGGTCCCGGCCCTGGTCCGGCACGTCCTTGATCGAGAAGATGACGTCGAAGCGCGACAGCAGCGTCGGGGGCAGGTCGATCTGCTCCGCGATCGACCGGTCGGTCGTGAACCGGCCCCACTTCGGGTTCGCGGCGGCGAGCACCGGGCACCGGGCGTTGAGGGTCGCGGTGATGCCGGCCTTCGCGACGCTCGTCGTGCCCTGCTCGAGCGTCTCGTGCATCGCCGACCGGTCCTCGGCGCTCATCTTGTCGAGCTCGTCGATCATCGCCATGCCACCGTCGGCGAGCACGAGCATCCCGGCCTCGAGCACCCATCGGCCGCCGGCGAAGTCGTCCTTCACCGCCGCCGCGGTGAGCCCGGCGGCGGTCGATCCCTTCCCGCTCGTGTAAATGCCCCGCGGCGCGACGTCCGCGATGTACCGGAGGAGCTGGCTCTTCGCCACCCCCGGGTCCCCGACGAGCAGCACGTGGATGTCGCCCCGCACGCGGACGCCGTCCGCGTGGTGCTTCTCCACGCCCCCGAACAGCTGGAGCGCGATCGCCTCCTTCTCCTCCTCCATCCCCTTGATCGTCGGCGCGAGCGAGAGGACGATCTTGTCGACGACCGTGGGGTCCCCGCGGAACCGCTCGAACAGCTGCTCGTCCTCGGGCGAGATCTCGATCTCGTCGTACTCCTGCTCCTTCGCTTCGTAGGAGTTGCCGAGCACCATGAGGTCGAACGTCGTGTTCCGGACCACGCCGGTGCGCCCGGAGGCGCTCGCGCGCTGGAAGCTCTTCAGCACCCCATTGAGGACGATCCGGTTCCCGGGCAGCACCCGGCCGGTCAGGTCCTCGGTGAGCAGCACCGTCATCCCCTGGGGGTGCGCGCCGTGGCGGAGCGTCTCGGGGTGCTCCTGCACCTCGATCCGCTGCGCGTCCACGTACGACGACTTCTCGGCGAGCAGCCGGAACCGGGTGCGGCCGATCGGCTTTCCGCAGCCGCCCTGCGACTCGGGGCACTCGAGCGGCTCCCGGAAGACCATCGAGCCCTCCTCCTGCGGCTCGTGGAACTCGGTCCGGCAGGCGACGCACTGGAAGACCGCGTCCCGGATCTGCGGCCGGACCTCGGTCACCCGCCGAACGATCCCGTCGATCGCGATCAGGTGATTGAGGTCGGTCTCGCGGATCGCCCGGATGAGCCGGTGCGAGGTCAGCGGCAGGCCCACCACCCGGAGCCGCAGCCCCTCCGCCTCGGGACCGGCGACCGGCAGGAGCTCCTTCATGGCGCGGATGCCGGCGCCCAGCACTTCCTCCGGCCGCTCGAGCAGCACGTCCGCGAGCGGCGTATCGGAGCCGTCCACGGCGTTGAACGGAACCTCGAGCGAGCGCTCTTCGGGGAACCGGTCGTGGAGCGCGAGGATCCGGGGCCGGAGCCCGGCCTCCTCCAAGACGGCCGCCCACCGGCTCTGCAGCTCGGGCGGGCTCGGTAGGGCACGCTTCACGGCAGCCATCGGCGACCCTCAGGGCTCCAGGCGGTACCGGTCCCGCGGGAAGAGGCGGGCCTCCCGTATATTGGAGAGCCCTGCGATCGTCCAGACGAGGCGGTCGATGCCGAGGCCCCAGCCGCCGTGCGGGGGCATCCCGTACCGGAACGCCTCGAGGTAGCCCTCGAAGTGGGTCGGGTCGAACCCGGCCTGCTGGAGGTTCGCGAGCAGCCGGTCGATCCGGTGCTCCCGGGGTCCGCCGCTCGCGATCTCGAGGCCCCGGTACTCGAGGTCGAAGTACCCGGTGAGCGCCGGGTCGTCGTCCCGTCGCTGCGCGTAGAAGGTGTGGGCCTTGACGGCGGTCGGGAAGTCGACGATGTAGTAGAACGGGACCCCGAACTCCTTCTCCGCCCGCTCCCCGATCGCCTTCTCGTCCTCGGTGCCCAGGTCGACGTCCGCCCCGGGCCGGCCGAGCCACTCCTC
>JASHYV010000019.1 GCA_030064695.1 Thermoplasmata archaeon | reverse complement strand
GTTCCGCCATCGGGGTTGGGACCGGGCTCGGGGGCTTAGCGTTTGCCGCGGCGGGCCGCTCAGGTTTTCCCCCACGGCGGACATCGGCGCATCGTGAGCGGAACCCCGCATCTGTCGAAGGGCCTCGACGACGTGGTCATCGGTCGATCGCGGATCGCGTGGGTCGGCGGCGAGACCGGCGACCTGGTCTACCGGGGCTTCGACCTCCGCGAGCTGGTGCCCGGAGTCCCGTACGAGTCGATCGTGCATTTGCTCCTCTACGGCGACCCTCCTCCCGAGGACCCCTCGCGGAGCGTGACGACCGCGCTGCTCGCGGCGCGTCCCGTCCCTCCCGCGATCGCCCGGGCCGTGGACGCGCTGCCGGCCGGTCTCCCTCCGATGGAGGCGCTCCGCACGATCGTCTCCCTGCTCGGCGACGGAAGCTATCCGTACCCCCCGACGCTGGAGCAGGGCTTCCGCCTGATCGCCCAGACCCCGGTCCTCTTGGCCCGGTACGTTCGGCGGAGCGCGGAACTCGACCCCGTGGAGCCGAGGGACGACCTGGGCCACGCCGCGAACTACCTCTGGATGCTGACCGGCTCCGTGCCGAGCCCCGAGCGGGCGGCAGCCCTCGACGGATACCTCGACCTGCTCGCCGACCACGGGATGAACGCGTCGACGTTCGCGCTCCGGATCGCGATCTCCACCCAGTCGGACCTCGTGAGCGCGTCGACGGCCGCGGTCGGGACGCTCAAAGGGCCGGTGCATGGCGGTGCCCCGAGCCGCGTCGCGGACATGCTGGACGCCATCGGCACCGCCGACCGGGCCCCCGCGTGGATCGCCGGGGAGCTCGCGCAGGGCCACGTCCTCTACGGGTTCGGCCACCGGGCCTACAAGACGGACGATCCTCGGGGGCTCGTGCTCCACCGGATCGCCCGCTCCGTCGCGGATCCCGGGCGGCTCGCCCTCGCCGAGTCGGTGGAGACGGCCGCCTTGGCCGCGCTCCGGGCCGCGAAGCCCGGGGCTCGCCTCTACACCAACGTCGAGTACTACAGCGCGGTCGTGCTCGAGGCGGTCGGACTGCCCCGGAGCCTGTTCACGCCGACCTTCGCGGTCGCCCGGACCGTGGGGTGGACCGCGCACGCGATCGAGCAGTCGAACGACAACCGCCTGATCCGCCCGGACGTCGATTACGTCGGCCCCGCGAAGGGGCGGCTCTGGCCCCGGTCGCTGCCCGGCCACTGACGGCCGGGCGAGCGCCCGGTTCTACGACGAACCGGACTCGTCGCCGGGGGTCTTGTTGTCGACGACCTTGAAGTCCGCGTCCACGGGGCCCGAGGCGGGACCCGGAGCGCTCGGCTCCTCGCTCGGGGGCGGGGCGCCGCCCCCGGTCGGGGGCGGGGCCGCGCCGGCCTGGTACATCTTCTGCGCCACGCCGTGGAGCACCTTCGTGAGGTCGTCGGTGGACGCGCGTACCTCGCCGACCGTGGCGTCCTTCTTCCCCAGGACCGTCCGGAGCGCGGCGACCTTCGACTTCAGGGACTCCTGCTCGGCGGCGTCGATCTTGTCCTTCGAGTCCGCGAGCAGCCGCTCCGCTTCGTAGGCCAGCGATTCCGCCTGGTTCTTCGCGGTGACGAGCTCGGCGCGCTCGCGGTCCTTGTCCGCGAACTCCTCCGCCTGCTTCACCATCCGCGCGACCTCGTCCTTCGAGAGCTTGTTCGACGCGGCGATCGTGATGCCCTGCTTCCGGCCGGAGGCCAGGTCCTTCGCCGAGACGTTCAGGATCCCGTTCGCATCGATGTCGAACGAGACCTCGACCTGCGGGACGCCCCGGGGGGCCGGCGGGATGCCGGTGAGCAGGAAGCTCCCGAGCGCGACGTTGTCCGAGGCCATCGGGCGCTCGCCCTGCGCGACCTTGATCTCGACGGTCGACTGGTTGTCGGCCGCGGTGGTGAAGATCTGGCTCTTCCGGGTCGGGATCGTGGTGTTCCGGTCGATGAGGTGGGTGAACACCCCGCCCATCGTCTCGACCCCGAGCGAGAGCGGCGTCACGTCGAGCAGCAGCACGTCCTTCACCTCGCCGGCGAGGACGCCGCCCTGGATCGCGGCACCGGCGGCGACGCACTCCATCGGGTCCACGCCGCGCTCGATCGGGCGACCGATCGCGCCCTCGAGGAATTTCTGGATCATCGGCATGCGCGTGGGGCCGCCGACGAGGACGATCCGTCCGATCTGCTCCTTCGAGAGCTTCGCGTCCGCGATCGCCTGATCCACGGGCGTCCGGCACCGGTCGACGATCGGCCGGACCAGCTCCTCGAGCTTCGCCCGGCTCAACGGGAGCGCGAGGTGCTTCGGCCCTTCCGAGGTGGCCGTCAGGAACGGGAGGTTGATCTGCGTCTCGAGGGTGGAGGAGAGCTCGATCTTCGCCTTCTCCGCGGCGTCCCGGACCCGCTGCATCGCCATCTTGTCCTTGCGGACGTCGACGCCGGACTCCTTCTGGAACTCCGAGGCGATCCACTCGGTGATCGCGTTGTCCATGTCGGTGCCGCC
>JASHYV010000018.1 GCA_030064695.1 Thermoplasmata archaeon | reverse complement strand
GGCGCCTTGTCCTCCTGGAGGTCGCGGTCGTAGGCGAGCGGCAGCCCCTTCAGCACCGTGAGCAGCGCGACCAGGTCCCCGATCGTGCGGCCGGCCTTCGCGCGCGCGAGCTCGGCCACGTCCGGGTTCCGCTTCTGTGGCATCAGGCTGCTGCCCGAGCCGAGCTCCGGCCCCCGCTGAAGGAACCCGAACTCCGGGGTCGCGAACAGGACCACCTCCTCGCCGAGGCCGCTCAGGTGGACGCCCAAGAGCGCCAGATCGAACAGGAGCTCGGCCAGCGGGTCCCGGTCGGAGACCGCATCGAGCGAGTTGTCGAACGCCCGCTCGAACCCGAGCCGCTGCGCGACCCAGGCGGGGTCGAGCGGGAGGGTCGAGCCGGCGAGGGCCCCGGCGCCGAGGGGGCTCACGTTCGCCCGTTGCGCGGTCGCCAGCAGCCGATCGACGTCCCGGTCCAGCCGGGCGACGTGGGCCAGCAGATGATGGCCGACCGAGACGGGCTGGGCGCGCTGCAGGTGGGTGTAGCCCGGCATCGGGGTGGTGGCCTCCGCCGCGGCGCGGTCGAGCAGCGTGGACTCGAGGCCGAGGACCCCGGCGACGATCTCGCGAACGGCCGCCCGCAGGTAGAGCCGCTCGTCGAGCGCGATCTGGTCGTTCCGGCTGCGGCCTGTGTGCAGGGCGCCGCCGGTGGGGCCGATCAGCTCGGTCAGGCGGACCTCGACGTTCGTGTGGACGTCCTCGAGCTCCGGACGCCACGGGAACCGGCCGGCCTGGGCCTCGCGGTGGATCGCGCGCAGCCCGCGCACGAGCGCGGCCGCGTCGTTCGGTGGGAGGATCCCCACGCGCCCGAGCATCTCGGCGTGGGCGACGCTCCCGGCGAGATCGTAGGGCAGGAGGGTGCGGTCGACCTCGAGCGAGGCCAGGAAGCCCGAGGCTGGGGTCTGGATGTACGACGGAGCGGGTGCGCCGTCGGAAAGAGAGGAGGCGGTCACGATCGCGTCAGGGCCGATACTTCGAGGCGCGGCCGACCAAGGCCGTGGGCTGGGTCCCGATCGCGGTCCAGGTGCGGGCGGGGAGCCCCCAGACGTAGATGAATCCCTCCGACATCTCCTGCCGGAACCGGTCGCCGGCGGAGTAGGTGGCCAGCGTCTGTTGGTAGAGGGAGTACGGCGAACTGCGACCGGTCACGCGGGCCGAGCCCTTGTAGAGCTTGACCGCGACCTCGCCCGTGGCCCGCTCCTGCGTGGCCTTCACGAACGCCTCGAGCGAGGTCCGGAGCGGGCCGAACCAGAGGCCGTCGTAGATCAGCTGCGAGTAGCGCTGTTCGACGCCGCGCTTGAAATCGAGCACGTCGCGCGGCTCGACAAGCGCTTCGAGCGCCTGGTGCGCGCCGATGAGCACGACGGCGGCCGGGCATTCGTACACCTCCCGGGACTTGATGCCGACGACCCGGGACTCGACGTGGTCGATCCGACCGACGCCGTGGCGACCGGCGAGCTGGTTGAGCGTGAGGATCAGCTCGTGGAGGGGCATCTTCTGCCCGTCGAGCGCCACGGGCACGCCCTTCTCGAAGGAGATCCGGACCGTGGCCGGCACCTCCGGGGCCTCGACCGGGGAGCGGGTCCACCCGTACGCCTCCTCCGGAGGCTCGACCGCCGGGTCCTCGAGGACCCCGCATTCCACGGACCGGCCCCACAGGTTCTCGTCGGTCGAGTACGGCGACTTCTTGGTCGCCTCGACCGGGACCCCGTGCGCCTGGGCGTAGGCGATCTCCTCCTCGCGCGTCATCTTCCACTCCCGCGCGGGCGCGATCACCTCGAGCTCGGGCGCGAGGCTCGTGGTCGAGAGGTCGAAGCGGACCTGGTCGTTGCCTTTCCCGGTGCAGCCGTGGGCCACGTACCGCGCCCCCTCGGCTCGGGCCACCGTGACGAGATGCCGGGCGATCAGCGGCCGGGCGAGCGCCGTGCTGAGCGGGTAGACGCCCTCGTAGAGCGCGTTGGCGGCGAGCGCCGGGGCGATGAACTCCTCGGCGAACTCCCGGCGCGCGTCGGACACGTAGGCCTTCACGGCCCCCGAGGCCTCCGCCTTCTTGCGGACGGCCTCCAGATCGACCGGCTGGCCGACGTCGACCGTGACGGCCACGACGTCCATGCCCTTCTCGGCCAACCACGGGATGGAGACCGAGGTATCGAGACCGCCGGAGTACGCGAGGACCACCTTCGGACGCGACACGGTGCCTCGCTGGCTCACCCCCAACACGGACCGAGACCGATTTATACTGCGTGACCGCCACCGGACACAACCGGGCAAGATTGTCCCAAACCCGACAAACATGCCGGAATCGACCCAGACGGTGGCGCGCCGAGTCCGCGAGTACCTCGACGGCCACCCGGCCCTCGCCGACTCCATCCGCCTCGGGGTCGCGAACTACTCCGCGATCGCCCGCCGGGTCGGGGGGGACCTCGGGATCGACCACCTGGAGGCGGTGACCGCCGCCTGCCGCCGGTACCCCCGGGGCCGGGGCGAGTCGTTCCGCGAGACGGGCGTCCGCCGGCTGCTCAAGAAGAGCCGCATCGAGACGCGCACGAAGGTCGCGGCGATCACCGTGACCCAGGGCCCGGACGTCCTGCAGCGCCTCGGCGACGTGGTCGAGGAGCTGCTCGACGAGAGCTCGCTCTGCCGGGTGATCCAGGTCTCGCGCGGCGTGGTGGTGATCGTGGACGTGGACTCCGTGCCCCGGGTCGTTCGCCAGCTGCGGGAGGGCCAGGTGATCGGGATCCGGAAGAACCTCACCGAGCTCGCCGTCACGAGTCCCGAGAGCATCGAAGAGACGCCCGGGCTGCTCACGCTCCTCACGGGGGTCCTCTCCGCCCAGGGGATCAACATCGTGGAGGCGCTGAGCTGCTTCACGGACACGATCTTCCTGCTCGACGAGGAGGACCTCCCTCCGGCCCTCGCGGTCCTTTCGCAGGCGCTCGCGTAGCCGGTCCGGTCCCCGCCCCCGCGTGCGTCGGCGGCGCATCGGAGGTCCGCGGGCCCCGTCCCCTCCCCAGACACCGCTAAGCCCGCCCCGGAGGTCGGACGACGATGGCACCGCCCGCCCGGACTCGAGGCCCGGCGGACCCCGACCGGGCGACGGCCGCCGAGGCGCTCGCGCGCCTCGTCGTGGAGCGGTGCCTGGTCGTCCGGGCCGGCGAGTCGGTCACGATCGAGAGCTGGACGCACGCCCTGCCGTGGGCGCGGCCGTTCGTGCTCGAAGTGCGGCGGCGCGGGGCCGTGCCGACGCTCGTGGTCGAGGACGAGGACGCGTTCTTCCGGTCGCTCGCCCTCCCGAGCGCGCGCGCGGTGCCGACCGCCACGCCCACGCTCGCCGAGCAGAGCGACGCCTACGTCTACCTCGGCGGACCGGAGGAGTTCCCGCGGCTGCTCGGCCTTCCGTCCGCCGAGCTGGAGTCCATCCTCGCCCGCCACGACCCGGCTTGGTGGCGGGCCGCCCGCCGGGTCGGGCTCCGCGCCGCCCGGCTCGCCATCGCCGGCGTGACCGAGACCGCCGCGGCCCGATACGGCGTCGAGCACGGGCCCTGGCAGCGGGAGGTGCTGAGGGCGAGCCTCGTGCCGCCGGAGCGGATCGCGCGCGCCGCCCGGCCGTACCTTCGGCGGCTCTCCCGGGCGCGGGTCGTCGAACTCCGGCACGCGAACGGGACGGCGCTGCGCCTGGAGACGGACCGTCGGCCGCCGCTCGTCGAGGACGGCCGGGTCGACCGCGCCGACCGACGCGCCGGGCGGATCTGGACGCAGATCCCGACCGGACTGGTCGCCCTCCCGTTGGCGCCTGAGGTCGCCGAGGGGGTCTGGGAGTCGAACCGTCCCGCCTACGACCGGTTCGCGGACCCGGCGATCGCCCTGGGCGCCCGGTTCGCCTTCTCCCGGGGCCGGGTCCGGGAGATCTCGTTCGACCGGGGGGGCGAATCGTTCGCCGCCGAGTACGCGCGCGGAGGCCGGGGGCGGGACGTCGCCGGCGCCCTCACGTTCGGGCTCAACCCGGCGATCGCGCGGGCCCCGGAACTCGGCGAGGTCGCCGCCGGCGCGGTCGGACTGCTGCTGGGCGACAACCGTCCGATCGGCGGCCGGCTCGCCTCGCGATTCTCGTACCTGACCACGCTCGCGGAAGCCGATGTCGACCTCGACGGGGAGCCGTTCCTCCGCGGCGGCCGCCTCGCGGCGCCGGGTCGACGGTAGCGCCGGCTACGGTCGCGGGCCCAGCGCCTCCGCGAACGCCGCCAGCAGCTCCCGGGCGGGGCCCTCATGCCGGGCCGAGATCTGCTCCACGTTCACGCCGAGCGGGACGGCGAGCCCCCCCCGCCGGACCAGCTCGATCGCGGCGCCCCAGACTTGGAGCGCCCGCTCGATGCCCCGGCGGACCGCCTCCGCCGGGCTCCCCTCCATGAGCGCCCGCTCGACCGACTCGGGCAGCTCGGCGCCCAGCCAACGGACGAACTCCGCGTCCGGCTCGTCGGCGATCGGCGCGAAGCTGAGCAGCACCGCGGCCGGCGCGAGGCTGGCCCGCCGGCAGAGGGTGTCGTACTCGCGCAGGGTCGTCGCCAGGGCGTCCACTTCGAACAGGAGCTGGGTGGTGAAGAAGCTCGCACCGCACTGGCTCTTCCTCAGCATCCGATGGGCTTCGCCCGTGCGGGACGGGATGGCGATGTTGCCGACCAGACCGCCCTCGGGCCGGAGGAGCGGGCGCGCGATCTGGTCCGCCTCGGCGACGGGCGGACCGGGGTAGGGAATGTAGCGGCTGTTCCCTCCGACCAGTACGACGTGGCGAAGCCCTTGGGCGAGCGTGGCCTTCACCCACGTCTCGAGCGCCGAACGGTCCTCGAGATGCGCCACGACCTTGTTGATCACGACCTCACGGCCGGCCCGGTCGCCGACCGCGCGCCCGAACGTCCGCGGGTCGAGGCTCCGGTAGTACGGCCGTCCTTCGTGGTTCTCGTCGACCAGGTCGGGGATGTCGAGGGCGTCGACCCGGGGCACGCTCGCCACCGTCGCGGCGACCTCCTCGATCCGCTGCGTCGCGCGTGCCTCCGAGGTGCGCCCCGACGGCGGCGCCGGCTCGAAGAAGAGCGGTCGGTGCCCCAGCGCGTCCGCGAGCGGGGTCCGGGGGAGGGGGGCGCCCACGTCGCGCAGCGCGACCCACGGCCCATTAAGCCGTTCGGTGCGCCGGCGGGTTGCGGTGGGTGCAACTCCCGCCCATCCCGCGAAAACGGGGCCGGGCGGCCGGCGGCGCCCCAAGCGGGTCACCGAACGGCTATGACGGCGTTCCTCCGTGCCCGGCCGTGAGCGAACGACGGACCGTCGCCCTGCTGTCGCTGGTCCGCCAGGGGCTCTCTCTCGGGCTCGATTTCGGGGCCCACTCGCTCGAGACGATGCTCGGGGTCGCCGAGACCGTGGAGGAGTCCGTCCTCGAGTCGGATTCGTTCGTGCGCGCCCCGGGTCGGCTCGCGTTCGCTCTCGCGAACCCGCCGCTGCGGACCGGGGCGTTCTCGGCCATCCGGGTCCTGGTGGCGGGCTCCGTACTCCCTCCCGAGCGCGTGCGCCTCCGCACGGGAGCGGGGAGCCCCTGGTGGAGGTCGGACGAGCTCTCCCTCGACCGACCATGGCGGCGGGGTCCGGGGGATCGAACGGAGTTCGAGGTGGACGTGACGACGGAGGCCGGCCGGCCGGTGTCCGTGCGGCTCGAGTTCGACTGCATTCCGATCCCCCGCTCGTCTGGCTCGAGTTCGTCGCGACGCCTCGGGAGCGCACCCCGTGAGTGACTCGGGGCCGGCTCCTCTTCCGCCGGTGCTGTTGTCGACCCTCGCGTCGGC
>JASHYV010000017.1 GCA_030064695.1 Thermoplasmata archaeon | reverse complement strand
CCGAGTACCCCCGCACTCCGAGCTCCCAGGCGGCCATGAGCCCCGCCGGACCCGCGCCGACCACGGCGACTCGCTGGTTCTTCGGTTGGGACGGGATATAGGCGAGGTCGCTCGCGCCGAACTCGAGCGCGGCGCGTTTCAGCTGTCGGATCGCGACCGGCACGCCCTTGCGCTTCACGACACAGGCGTCCTCGCAGTAATGGTAGCAAACCTTGCACAAGCAGGTCGCAAGTGGGTTGTCCCGGAGGGTGACCTTCGCTGCGGAGTCAAAGTCGCCGAGAGCGATCTGCCGAATGTACTCTCGACAGTCTTGAGAGATCGGGCACGCCTCGACGCACCAGGGCCGGCGGCATTGGATGCAGCGCTTCGCTTCCAGGACCGCGTCCTCCCGGGAATACGCGTGGAGCACCTCTCGGAAGTCGGTCGTCCGGTCGGCGACGCCCTCCTCGTCGATCGGCACGCGCACCGGATTCAGCTTCGGCGGCGTAGGTTTGGGGGCGGCGGGCGCGCTCGCGGACATCGATACGACTATCGAGCCCGGGGAGCCGATAAGACGGTTGCTGCAGGACGCGGAGCCCGGGCCCGCGGCGCGGGGACCGACCTCGGGAGTTCCCGCCTTATAGGGCCGGAAACCTCTTGGGCGGACAGGCGGGGATCGCCGCCGGAACGTCCATGGTACTCGACTCGCTTGGCAAGTCCCTCCGGGGGGTGCTGCAGAAGATCGCGCGCGGCTCCGTCGTGGACGAGGCGCTGCTCTCGGAGGTCGTCCGGGACATCCAGCGGGCGCTCCTGCAGGCCGATGTCAACGTCCAGCTCACGCTCGAGCTGACGCAGCGGGTCCGGCGGCGGGCCACGGAGGAGAAACCCCCCGCGGGGGCCAGCCTCCGCGATTTCCTGATCCGGATCATCTACGAAGAGATCCGGGGGATCCTGGGCAAGGAGCGCCCGTTCGAGCTGAAACCGAAGAAGATCCTGCTCGCGGGGCTCTTCGGGCAGGGCAAGACGACCACCGCCGGGAAGCTCGCCCGCTACTTCCAGAAGCACGGCGTGAGGGTCGCGATGGTCGCCGCCGACGTCCACCGGCCCGCGGCGATCGACCAGTTGGAGCAGCTCGCAAAGAAGGTCGGATGCGAGTTCTACGCCGAGCGAGGCGAGAAGCGCGCCGAGGTCATCGTCCGCCACGCTCTGGAGCAGCTGCCTCCGCACCTCGCGATCCTCGTGGACACGGCCGGTCGGAGCGGGATCGACCCGGAGCTCATCGCCGAACTGAAGCGGCTGCGCGAGGCGCTCCAGCCCGAGGAGACGATCCTGGTCCTCGACGCCGCGATGGGCCAGTCCGCGGGCCGGAGCGCCGAGGCGTTCCACAAGGCGGTCGGCCTCACGGGCGTCATCCTGACGAAGCTGGATGGGTCCGCGAAGGGCGGCGGGGCGCTCAGCGCCGTCGCGGTCAGCGGCGCCCCGATCCTCTTCATCGGCACCGGGGAGCACCTAGACGAGCTCGAGCGATTCGAGCCGACGCGCTTCGTCTCCCGGCTGCTCGGCATGGGGGACATCCAGTCGCTGCTCGAGCACTTCGAGGAGCTCTCGGACAAGGAAGCGGCCGAGAAGGCGGCGAAGAACCTGATGGCGGGGCGGTTCTCGCTGCGCGACATGCGCGCCCAGCTGCAGTCCCTCGGCGAGATGGGGCCGTTCTCGAAGCTGCTTTCGATGGTCCCGACCCTGGGCTCGACCAAGTTCGACGAGGCCAAGCTGGACGACACCCAGAAGCGGCTGCGCCGCTTCCGGACGATCCTCGACTCGATGACCGCCGAGGAGCTCGACAACCCGCATGTCATCAAGGCGGACCGGATCCACCGGATCGCGAAGGGGAGCGGCCAGCGGCCCCAGGAGATCCGGGCGCTCCTGAAGCACTACGAGACGACCCGGAAAGCGGCCCACGGGCTGGTCTCGAACCGTCGGCTCCGTCGCCAGCTCGAGAAGCAACTCGGCGCCCCGGAAACGCCCGCCGAATGACCCGACCGGAGGACCCGGCGTGAGCCTCGCCGCGGTCCCGGAGGCGATCGCCGGGCTGGCCCTGGTCTTCTTCGTTCCCGGCTACTTCGTGACGAAGGCCACCTTCCCGGAGTGGCGGATCCGGGGCCCCGACGGACTCCGCCGGCTCCTGGAGATCGGGACGCTCTCCTTCGTGCTCAGCGTGGGGCTGACCGTGCTCGTAGGCGGGGTTCTCCTCGCCGCTTCGCCCGGAGGCTTCCAAGCCTACTGGTCGGATCCGGTGCTGGAGGCGGGGCTGACGGCCGTCGCTCTCCTCGCGTTCGCGATCGGTTGGGTCCGAGGGGCCTTCGCCCGGACGCCCCCGGCTCCGCACCCGCTGGAGCCATCGGGGGGAGAAGAGGGAGCGTGGGAACTCTCCCGGGAACTGGACCGGCTCGCCCGGGAGGAGCGCCGGCTCCTGCACCAACTGAGGACCGGCCCGGAGTCCGAGGCCGCGCGGGTCAAGGAAGAGGTCGCGCGGGTGCGCGCCGAGATCTCCTCGCTCCAATCCCAGCGGGAGGCAGCCTACGCCGAGTAGGACCCGTCGGGCCCCGAACCCCGGGGAGACGAAGATGGTGCTCGTCGTGCGGGGGGAGCTGAGGCTCACTGCCGGCAAGGCCGCGGTCCAGGTGGCCCACGCTGCGGTGATGCTGGTCGAGCACGCCGGACGGCGATCGGCGGACGTCCTGGAAGCCTGGCGGCAGCAGGGTCAGAAGAAGATCGCAGTGGTCCTGGAGACCCTGCCCGAGCTGGAAGCCCTGGACCGGGCCGCCCGGGCCCGGGGGATCCCGACGGTCTGGGTCGAGGATGCGGGGTTCACCGAGGTGGCGCCCGGCACCCGTACCTGCCTCGGGCTGGGGCCCGCGCGCGCCGCGGACCTCGATCCGATCACGGGCGCCCTGCCGCTGCTCTGAGTCTCCGGGAGCGTTCGTACCTCGCCGGAGAACTTCGCGACTAGCGAGGAATAAATAGGGCCTCCCAGATGGCCCGGGGGTCCCACGTCGGGGCGTGGCACGGTAGCGAATCTATGCGGATGTGGGTGTACGTGGTACGCCGCGCCGCCCTCGTGGTCCCGGTCGTGATCGGGGTCATGACCGTGCTGTTCGTGCTGATCAGCGCGCTGCCGGTGGCCACCCGCGCCTGCTCGTTCTTCCGCCCCAGCGGAAAGAACAACCCCTGCGACCCCACGATCCCCTGTCCCACCGACCCCTCGAAGTCGTGCCCCAACCCGACCTACTTGGCCGCGATCAGTGCCCTAGGGCTGAACAAACCTATCTTCGAACAATGGGGGATCTACATCTTCAACGCGCTGACCTTCAACTGGGGCTACGTCTCCCAGGGCTCGGCGCTCGGGACCGGGTCGCAAGGGTTCGGCTTACCGGCGCTGGCGGGCCAGTCCGTGGCCTCCGTGATCTGGCAGTTCCTGCCCTATACCATTGAGCTCGCGCTCCTCTCGCTGCTCTTCATCCTGGTCATCTCTCTGCCGCTTGGGAACCTCTCCGCCGTCTATCGGAACCGTCCGGTGGATCAAGCGTCCCGGATCATGTCGTTCTCCGGGTTCGCGATCCCGACGTTCTTACTAGGTACGCTCGCGCTGGCCGCGGTCACGTTCGCGCTGGGCGGGCCGGCGGACAAGTCCGTCCTGTGCGGCGGAACGAGCACCCTCTTCCAAGACTTCTACGGATCCTGGCCCCAACCTCCCTGCACGCCCCTCTACGGCACGGTGAACCTGAGCCCCATCGGATACCCGAGTTGGCTGCTCTACGGCTACATCAGCACGCCGACCGGCTTCCCCACTGTCGACGCCCTCATCCACGGTCAGTACTCCTTGGCCGCCGATACCCTCCTGCGCATGGTCATCCCGGCGCTCGTCATCGCCTACGGAACCGTGGCGGTGCTCCTTCGGTTCGTTCGAAACAGCATGCTGGAGGTGATGAACCAGGACTACATCCGGACCGCACGGGCGAAGGGCCTTCCCGAGTCCACGGTCATCAAGAAGCACGCCGGGCGGAACTCGCTCAACGTGACGATCACGGTGTTAGGTCTCACCTTCGCGGGCTTCATCACGGGCTTCCCGATCATCGAAGAGGTGTTCAACCTCTGGGGGGTCGGTCGTCTCTTCGCCTACGCCATCGTGGGCCCGGCCCGCAACTGGGACTTTGGGGTGCTGTTCGGCACCACGCTCCTCTTCACCTATCTCGTCGTGGCGGCGAACATCATCGTCGATATCCTCTACGCCTACCTGGACCCGAGGGTCCGCCTCGGCTAGGGAGGGTTCGAGATGGCGACGGTATCGTCGGGGGCGCCGGCGCCCGTCGTTAGTCCGTTCCGGCGGAGCCTGCAGGCCCGCTGGTCGCAGTACAAGCGGACCTGGTACTTCCTCCGACGCAACACGCTCGCGATGATCGGGCTCGCCATCCTGCTGATCTTCGTGGGCCTGTTCGTCTACGGTCTCTACTATCCGGCGTCGGGCTCGAACCCCTCCCTCTACTGCGCGTCCAACTCGCCCCTGCCCGTCCAGGACACGAACCCGTGCTACCAGGCCGCCAACACCGTCTGCACGTACCCGTCCAACGTCCAGTCGTACGGTCCGGGCTGCATCATGACCCCGGTCGGGTATCCCAACTTCATCGCGCCGACGGCCACCCTCATCCCGCTCACCGGAGGTTCCTTCCCGCTCGGCTCGCTCGTCTACCCGGCGGCCGACGCCGGCGCCAGTCTTCCGTTCTTCTACAACGACTACAATTTGCTGGTGAAGGGGACCGTCAACTCGATCGGCGTTTCGGTCTCGATCGTCGCGGTGGGCGCCCTCGCCGGTCTGGTCCTCGGTGCGATCTCCGGGTATTACGGAGGCTGGATCGACGAGGTCGTGATGCGTGTGACCGACGTCTTCCTCTCCGTGCCCGCGATCCTCCTCGTCATCGCGGTGATCGTCGTCGGGAAAACGATCGGCCTCGTGTCGTTCGACACGACGTTAGAGCTCATCGTCGTGGCGTTCATCATCGTCTGGTGGCCGCTCTACGCCCGCATCGTCCGCAGCCAGGCCTTAGTCGTGCGGGAGCAGCGGTACGTGGAGGCCGCGAAGGCGAGCGGGGCGGGAGGGGGCCGGATCTTAGTCCGTCACGTGATCCCCAACAGCGTCTACCCGGTGTTCGTCCAGATGTCGCTGGACGTGGGCTCGATCCCCCTCCTGCTCGCCGCGATCACGTTCATCGGCTTCGTGCTGTTCCCCTATCCGCTGGTGCCGGAGTGGGGCTCGATCGCCGCCGCGGGGACGGAGGTGCTGCCCGTCGTCCTGACCCACTGCGGCGTCAAGGGGGCCACCTGCTTCATCCCCTGGTGGCAGGTGCTCTATCCGGGACTCGCGATCTTCTTCTTCGCCATCAGCGTGAACTTCTTTGCCGACGGACTCCGCGACGCGCTCGATCCCCGGTTGAGGAGATAAGCGCGTGAGCGCCTCCGCGCCGCGCGTGTCGTCGACCCCCGACCTCTCTGTCTCGGCACCGGCCCCCGAGCCGCCCCGTACCGCCGCCGCGGGCTCGCCGGCGAGCCCCGCGAGCCCGGTGGTCCTGGACGTCCGGAACCTCGTGACCTACTTCTACACCTACGACGGCGTGGTGCGGGCGCTCGAGGGCGTTTCGTTCAAGCTGCGCCGGGGCGAGACGCTCGGGATGGTCGGGGAGACCGGCTGCGGCAAGAGCGTCTCCATGTTCTCCATCACGCGGCTCATCCCGGACCCGCCCGGTCGGGTCGTCAGCGGAAAGGTGCTCTTCCGGGGCGCGGACCTCCTCTGGGGCCTGTCGGAGGAGGCCCGGTTCGTCCCCATCAAGAACACGAACCGGGTGAAGGTCAAGCGCACGTTCCGGAAGGTGAAGGCCGCCCTGGCCCGGGTGGGCTCGATCCGCGGCGCCGGGATCGCGATGATCTTCCAGGAACCCTCGCAGGCGATGAACCCGATCTTCCCGATCTCCGACCAGGTCTCCGAGATGATCCTCGAGCACCGCGGGGTGGAGGTGGTCGACGGCCTCCTCGCCGCGACCGCCGACGGACCGAACGTCCGGCCGGCGGCGACGGCCCTGGTGACCGCCGTACGCAAGGGGGATCTCGCGGCGGCGGAAGCGGCCGCGCAAGAGCTCGGCGCGCTCACGGGGGACCCGTCGTTCGGCGTCCGGGCCCTCGCCCGGGCCCAGGGCCGCGGCGACGCGAAGGGCGGTCCGGTCGAGGCCCAGCTCGCCGCGGAAGCGGCGCAGCTCCATGCCGACCGGTTCCAGGAGGCACGGCAGCAGCTCATCCGGGCGACGGAGGCCCACGACGATGCCGGGATGCGGGCCGCCGCGAAGGCGCTGGGCGACGCGATGCATCTCTCCTCGTTCGGCACTCAGGCGTTCTACCTCGCGCGCCAGGCCCGGTTCGCCGGGACCGAGGAGATCGGCCCGCGCATCGAGAAGGACCTCGACAAGGCCCGACGGAGGCTCAAGCTCTCGGCGGGTCAGCGCGGATTCCTCGTCTCGGAGCGGCAGCTGAGCGTCGTCAGCCGCGAGATGCGGGCCGCCTACATGTCGGAGATGCGGAAGGGCCAGTTGGAGCGGGTGCGTCGCAGCCGCCTCGCGGCCGTCCGCCTGCGCGTACGGCTCCGATCGCTCCCGTACCGCATGTGGGGCGTGCGCCGCCGGACGAGCCGGCCGCTCCGGGAGGAGGCGTTCTGGCGGGTGGTCGCGGCGCTCGAGGGGGTCCAGATCGCGAACCCCGTCCAGGTCGCGCGCGGCTACCCGCACGAGCTGTCGGGGGGGATGCTGCAGCGCGTGATGATCGCGATGGCGCTCGCCGGCGACCCCGAGATCCTCATGGCGGACGAGCCCACGACGGCGCTCGACGTCACGATCCAGGCGCAGATCCTCGAGCTGATGAAGGACATGCGCCAGCGGATCGGCACCTCGATCCTCCTGGTGACGCACGACCTCGCCGTCATCGCCGAGGTCGCCGACCGGGTGGCGGTGATGTACGCCGGCCAGATCGTCGAGATGGCCCCGGTCCGCGAGCTCTTCGTGCGCCCGCTGCACCCCTACACCCAGGGATTGCTCGCGTCGATCCCCCGATTCGACCAGCCCTCGAAGAGCCTCGCGTCGATCGCGGGCAGCGTCCCCAACCTGATCTATCCTCCTTCGGGATGCCGGTTCCACCCCCGGTGCCCGTACGCCATGCCCGTCTGCAAGGAGCGCCGGCCCCCCACGACCGTGGAGGGGGAGGGTCACCACGTGGCCTGCTTCCTTTATAACGGGCCCCCGGCGGTGGAGTGAGGATGGCCACGGACTCCATGGGCCCTCCGTCGGCCGCCGAGGCCGGGTTCGGCGCGCCGCTGCTCACCGTGCGCAACCTCCGGAAGTACTTTCCCATCCGGGCCGGCCTGTTCTCCTCGCACGTCGGGGACGTCCGCGCCGTCGACGGGGTCTCGTTCGGCATCCGGGAGGGCGAGACGATCGGTCTCGTGGGCGAGTCCGGCTGCGGCAAGACGACGGTCGGCCGGCTCCTCCTGCGGCTCATCGAGCCGACCTCGGGCCACACCTTCTATCGGGCCCCGCCCGCGGTGCTGGAGAAGGTCGACTCCGACTACGACGTGATCTCCCCGTACTCCGGTCCCCAGGAGAACGGGGGCACGAAGGCCTGGAGCGCGGAGGCGCGCTCGGCGCTCAAGGAGCTCGACGAGATCGCCGACCAGTACTCGATCTACCGGAAGCGGGCGCGCGAGATGCGGCCCCTCCGCGGCAAGCTGCAGATCGTCTTCCAGGACCCGTTCAGCTCGCTCGGGCCGCGTCTCCTCATCCGGGACGTCATCTCGGAGCCGCTCGACATCCAGCACGTCGGCACGCGCGCCGACCGGCTCCGCCGCGTCGACGAGCTGCTCTCCGACGTGGGCCTCTCCCCCGAGCACGCCTGGCGGTTCCCGCATGAGTTCTCCGGCGGACAGCGCCAGCGCATCTGCATCGCGCGGGCGCTCGCGCTCCGGCCCGAGTTCATCGTGCTGGACGAGCCGACGAGCGCGCTCGACGTCTCCGTCCAGGCCCAGGTGCTCGGGATCCTGAAGCGGCTCCAGCAGGAGCACCGGCTCGCCTACCTGTTCATCTCGCACCACCTCTCCGTGGTCCGCGCGGTGAGCGACCGGGTGCTGGTGATGTACCTCGGCCGGATCGTCGAGCACACCACGACCGACGAGCTGTTCAACCGGCCGCTGCACCCGTACACCCAGGCGCTCCTCTCCGCGATCCCGATCCCCGACCCGCTCCTGCACCGCGAGCGGATCATCCTCACGGGCGACGTGCCGAGCCCGGCCGCGCCGCCGTCGGGCTGCCACTTCCACACCCGCTGCCCGGCGGTCATGCCCGTCTGCTCCAAGATCGACCCCCCGCTCTGGGAGGCCCGGCCCGGACACTGGGTCGCGTGCCACCTGTACCCGGCGCCCGAGAACGTCGCGGCCGTCGCCGGGGCCCCGGCCGGGGCTGCTCCCGAAGCGGTCGCCTCGCCGCTCGCGGAGGGGGAGCCCTCGGGCTCCGAAGCTCTGTCCCCGGCGCCGTGACGCCCGACGCGAGCGACCCGCCCAGCAACTCCGCGTTCGGCTCCACCGCCGACTACGGGGTCGAGCCCTCCGACCGCCGCGCGGAGCGGCGCCGCCTGGCTGCGCTCGCGGACGCGGACCCGGGTCCCTCCTGGAGGGAGTGGCTCTTCGGGGAGGCGTTCAAGTGGTGGCTCGGGCTGGCGCTCCTGATCGTGGACGGGTGGATCGTCGCCGGCTGGATCGAGGCCGGCGCGCTCGTCCCGCTCGTGCTCTCCATCTCGGCGGCGATCTACCTCGAATACCTGCTCTACCAGTACCTCTGGCACCCCTACCGCCCCGAGCTCCGCGGCAAGTTCCGCCGCAGCTGGCTCCATCCCTTCGAGGTGGGTCGCTGGTGCCCGGAACACGCGCGGCTACGGCAAGGCGGGGTCGTCCCGGTCGAGGAAGGAGCCGGACCGGACCCGCGGAACTTCCTGTGAGCCCCCCGTAGGCTCGCCTGAGGGGCTCGTCGGCCCGTCACGAGAGACCGCGCCCCCTACCGTCGTCGTGAACCCTCGCGACGTCGCGGCGGGAGCCCGCATCGGACTCAAGAAAAGAAGAGAAAGGAAGGGGTTGGACCCGGCGCCCCGAAGGGCGCCGGTACGGGGTCACCCTAGTACAGACCGTTCCCCGAGAGCTCCTGGTAGTAGAACTCCCCGCCTCCGCCGATCATGACGTTGGTGTTGATCGACGCAGGGTTGATCCAGGGCGCGTAGGTGAACACCTCGTTCGCCGCATCGAACCCGATGGTGAACTGCAGGTTGTTGTAGACGTCCTGGATGAGGCCCCAGACCTCCGTCGCATAGCTGGTGTCCAGGGTGAAGGCCGCCACGTTCACGAAGTAGATCGTGACGTTCAGCGCCGTGCCCTGGCAGTCCTGCGGGATCACGTTGTAGGCCGAGTCCGCCCAGTACGTCAGGTTCGCCAGCGTGTCGCCCCAGTGGCCGCACGTGGTGTCGTTGTAGTCGCCGCCGTACACTGCGTTGACGTAGGTCAACGTCTGCGCGTCCGACGCGCCCCACAGCCCGCCGGGTCCGTAGGCGCCCGCCCAGTTGTTGATCGGGGACGGGTAGTCAGGGACCCAGAGCTCCAGCCAGATCACCCAGGGCGTGACGCCCGGGCCGATGACCGAGTACTCTTCGGTCGTCGACGGGATGAAGAACTGCTGGAACTGGACCACGCCGCCGGTGATCGCCTTGATCGAGTTGCCCCAGGCGACCTCGACCGCGTTGATGTTCGGGGCTGACGTGAGGCCGGTGACCGGGATGTACAGCGGGTTCGAGGACGTGAACCCGTCCTCGTGCAGCTGCGCATCGTACAGCGGGCTCGTGGTCACGTTGTAGACCTGGTTCCAGTACCACTGCGCGCTCCCCTCGGGCGCCGAGGACGAGGAGCTGTACAGCGTCGGGTTGCTGAACGACTGCGTCGTCGTGTTGTAGTTCGGCCACGGAGTGGCCCCGCTGTAGTACGCCGACTCGCCGGGCGGCAGGAAGCCGCCGAACGGATTCCCGCCATCGATGCCGTCGATCACGTTCCCGAGCGTCTGGGCCGTGGTGTACGGATAGCCGTACTCCAGGATCGTCCGGAGTCCGACGTACGAGAGGGCGTTGGCCGGCAGGTTGATGGTCACGCCCGTGTCGTACTCCGCCAGGTTGGTCAGGTTGACCCACTCGTTGAACCCGTAGTTCTCCGTGAGCAACGTCGGGATGTTGAGCAGGCCGAGCTGTCCGCTCGCCACCAGGCTCAGCATCGTCGGGAAGTCCGGCGTCTCAAAGGCCGCCGTGTCCGCGAAGCCGGCCTCGATCTCCGAGATACCGGTGGTGTCCGAGGCCTCCCAGTACGTGATCACGTTCGCCACGTATCCGCCCGGCGCGGGCAGGCAGCCCGCCTCGCCCACGCACCCCGTCGGCTGCTGGTAGGCGGGGTTCGCCTTCAGCACGTAGCCGACGCCCGGGTTCGCGTAGTCGAGGTAGTACGGGCCGCTCCCGACCGCCGAGAAGCCGACGCTGGGGTACGGGTTCGGGAAGCCGACCGCGAACTGGGTGATCTCGGGGTCCCACAGGGTCGGGGACGCCGTGGCCACGAAGTTCGTGAACGCCGTCTGGGTCGTGCTGGTGGTGCCGCCCGGCAGCAGGCAGGGCGCGTCCTTGCCACCGTTGCAGACGAAGCCGGGGACGGTCGCCCCCTGCGCGTTGTACCAGCCCGACGCCTCGATCCCGCCCAGCGATCCGATCGCGAGGATCTGGAGCAGCGCCGGCCAGGACTCGTTGTCCGCATCCGCGTGGAAGGTGATGCAGCCGTTCGCGGCCAGCGCGGCGGCCGGGCAGAACGCGGAGTCGTTGACCGCCATCGAGTCCAGCACGTAGAGCGGGGTGTTGTTGTACGGGGCGTGCAGGCCCGTGTCGCCCGGGCCCAGGTCCCAGCTCGAGTTGACCTCGTACGGGGTCAGCCCGGAGTACGGGATCAGCGGACCCGCGATATCGAAGCCCGCGTAGTCGCCGGTGGTGCCGTAGATCTGGGTCCCGAAGAGGTCCCGGATGATGCTGAACATCACGTCCGAGGGGTAGATCTCACGGCTCTTCGCGGTCGACGGGTCGTAGAAGTGGGCCGCCGGGTCGATCGCGAAGGTGTAGTTGTTGCCATCGACCAGCGTGTTGCCGCCGTAGAGCGCCGCGCACTGCGGGCTGCCGGGGACGCACGTGGCGGCCTCGGGCACGAAGTTCTGGTATCCCGTGCCGCTGTCGGTGCCGTTGAAGGCCACCAGCGTCTCGTCGAACGCCTGGCCCACTTCGTAGCCGACCGTGTAGTAGTCGGCCGCCGGGTCCAGCGTCTCCGCGCCGCCCGGAACGACCTCGTAGTTGTAGAAGGTGTTCGAGTGCGGGCTTGCCTCCGTGGGCGAGCTGCAGAGCGCGCAGCCCAAGCTCACGCCGAGAGAGCCCACGTAGATGCCCCAGGTGTAGTTCTGATACACCGGCGCGCCGCCGTTGGACGAGGAGACCACCATCGTGACCCCGTAGTAGCCCGCGCTCGGGAACGTGTAGGTCGCGCTCACCGAGGTCGAGGTCGAGACGAGGTTCGATTGGGTCACGCCCGCGGGCACCGACAGCGTCGGGGCCGCGGCGGTGTACGCCGTGTTCGCCGGGAGCTTCGAGTACACGCCGCTCAGCGTGACCGAGCCGCCTGCGCTGACCCAGCCGTAGTGGCCGCTGCTCGAGTTCGTGAGCGTCGCGGTGACCGTGGGAGAGTATCCATTGGTGACCTGCTCGGAGTTGGGGTTGACGAGCAGGGAGACGAGCTCACTCGAGCCGGTGTGGACCGCACCGTTCGAGGCGGTCGCGTTCGCGACCAGCGTATAGAGCCCGGTGGTCGAGTACACGTAACTGAACGAGCCGGTCGATCCCGACTGGGAGACGCCGGGCGCCCAAGTCAGGTCGAAGCTCGTGATCTTTTCCGTGCCCGTCACGCCGACGGTGGCAGGAACGGAGCTTCCGAGAGAAATCTGAGAATAGGTTTGCCCGTAGCCGACCGTATAGGGGATGAACAATGTCACATCGTTCGTCGAACTCGAGCCCTTACAGATCGACGCCGGCGAACAGCTGCTCGTGGTGCTCGTCGAGCTCGGGACCGCGCTGAGGGCCGCATACGCGCCCACTCCGCCGATCACGACCACGACGGCCATGATGATCGCTGCCACCACGCCGGACATCGCCCGCCGGTTCGAGTGGAACGGCGCTCTCGCTTCCTCTTCCATGCCTTGCATGTCTCAGTTTCCTCCCCGGGAGGGGAACAGCCGAGCCATCCCGAGGCTCCTATATATACTATGACGAGCCGCGAATCCGCTCGGGCTTTCCGGCGAGAAACGGGGGCCTTCTGAGTTTCCCGAGCGCTCGATCGGCCGACCCCGGACCTGGACTGCGAGTGCGCCCCAACGATCCCGTTCGAACAAGACCCGAGACGCCGACCCGGAGGGCCGGCGTCCCCGGAAAGGGTTGGTTCCCGAGGCGAGCGCCTACGACTGGATGCCGTGCTCGGTCTTGCTGTGCTCTGCGAGCTCCTCCGGAGTCGCAAAGGACTTGCCGCACACGCTGCAGACGTTCGACGTGGCCGCCTTCTGGTCCCAGGGCTGGGCCGGCGCGGCCGCCTTGGATCCGCCCCAGACGAGGCGGCCCACGACCGTCGCGACCAGCATACCCACGATCAGCCCGACGACGAGCAGGATCGTGCCCGCCGCGCCCGAGCTGAGGCCGGGGATCAGCGTGGTGTTGTGGAACGTGGCGTTGCTGTAGTACACCGGGGTCAGGGCCGGAACGAAGATCGATCCCGTGGTGTTGTACGTTCCGTACGCCGTGAACACCGCCAAGGTGTACGGATAGACTCCCGAGACCGACTGATGCCACGTCACGACCGTCGGGGTCGTTCCGTTCCAGCGCAGGCTGGCCTGGAACACCAGCGCGGTGCCCGAGTAGACGTAGAGCGTGACCTTACCCACGTACTGAGCGGTGTAGCTCGCCTGCAGCGAGTAGGTCTGCTGCTGGCCCGAGGTCGGGGTGACCTGCAGCAGGCTCGTCGGAGTCGAGAGGATCAGCGCGCTGATCGGATCGTAAACCCCGTTCTGCACCGCCGTGGCCGTCGCCGAGCCGTTCACGGGGTCCCAGACGAACCCGGTGATGTTGATGAACGCCTGGTCCTCGAGGAAGTTCGGGCAGGCGGTCGTCACGCCGGCCAGGAACGCCGTGCTGAGCGAGAAGCTCAGGTACTCGGTGGGCACGCTCGAGTTGGTGATCATGTACGAGATGTTGTTGGTCACGCAGAGCGTGCTCGCCGTGTAGTCCGTAACGTTCAGCCACAGCGTGCTGGTCTCCGTGTTGATCGTCGTGTTCGTTACCGTGAAGTTGACGACGAGCTGCGTCGGGAGCGTCGTGTACGTCCCGAGCGGGGTGGTCAGCGTCAAGAAGAATTGGACCGGCGAGGCGGAGCTCGAGTGGACCGTGTGCGACGGAGTGGCGTCGACCTTCACGGCGGCCGGCGCAGCCCCTCCGTGGGAAGTGCCCGACGTCGCGAGCGACCCCGGCCAAGCGGCGACCAGCGCGAGCCCCAGGGCGAGCCCGACCAGCATTAAGGCAATCCCGGCATTCCGTCGACCGATACGTCGCGAGGGTCGGTCCATGAGGACCCTGCAGGGATAGCGCTACTTAAAGCTCGCGCCAAAGGATATCTGCAGTACGGAAACCGCGAGCCGCCGCCACTCTCGTGGATCGAGCGGGACCGCGCTCCGCGATCCGGACCGCGGGCCGCACGCCGGACAAAGCATATCAGTACGGCCCCTCCTCGGTTCCTTTCGTGCGCCGGGGACTGGTGGTCGTCGGGCTGGCCATCGCCCTCATCGGGGGCGGAATGGTCGCGTCGCTGTTCTTGCTCGGCGGCGTCCAGACCACGAACCTGTACGACGTCAGCTTCGTACTGCCCGGCAACGTGACGGAGAACGCGACGGTGAAGGTCACTCCGGACTCGAGCGGCTCCGTGTCCTTCTCGTGGTCGGCGAAGGGTTCGTCGAGCGTCTCGGTCTGGGCCGCGGGGACCTGCCCGAGCGGCCAGGGAATCTGTGCGACCGGTCCAGCCCTATATGCGTGGAGTACTACGACCGGTGGACGCTGGTCAAAGTCCGGCGCGATCGGGACGTACTACAACGTCAGCACCACGAACCTGGCCGGAAAACAGATCCAGTTCTCGGGCACGTTCTCCGAGGAGTATACGACCAGCGACTCCGGCCTCACCCTGACCCAGCTCAGCCTGATCCTGGCGGGGGCGATCGTGCTGCTGGGCATCGGGGGGGTCGCGATCTTCCTGGGCCTCTTCCTTCGCGGTGGCGTCTATTCCGACCCGGCCGGGAACGTCGCCCGGCCGCGCCGTCCGCCCACGACGGAGTGGGACGACTCCGAAGCGGACGACGACGTAGAACTCGAAGAGACCTGACCGGCCGGGTCGGTATCACGGCGCGGTCGGTCCCCGTAGCTGAACCCGACGCACCGCCGCGGCCAGGGACTCGGTGAGAGCGAGCGGGCAGTCGACGACCTGGATCGCGGTCCGGGCCCCGTCGAAGCCGATCGAGCGCACGCGCCCGGCGGTAAGGAGGAGATCCGAACTGGGGGCTCCGTCCCGCGCCGCGGCGACCGCCACTCCGATGACCATCTCGGTCTCGTACTGCCGCCCGTACCGGAGCCAGAGGAGCGCCGCGACGAGGCCGAAGATCGCGAGCCACAGCGCGAGGATCGCCCAGGTGCCGATCACGAGCGCGTCCAGGATCCCGATCGCCGCGCCCGCGGCCACCAGCACACCGATCGTGACCCGCATCGAGTCCTGCATCGCGACCCGCCTCAGGTTGCGCTCTGCGACGACGACCGGCACCGGAGGGCGCTCGGCGCGCAGGGGCGTCTCCGGCTGGAAGCCTTCCGCCGTGAAGGCGTCCGTCGCCGCGGCAACGAGGGCGTCCGGCGTTCGACCGCCGCCCTCGACCCGTTGGCCCACCGGGAGCGTCAGCTGCGGATAGCCCCGCAACGGGAGACCTCGTCCGCTCCTAGGGCGCTTGGAGGTCCGTGCGTCCGGTGCCGCCACGAGAGGGGGCAGCGTCGCACTCGGCTTATCTCCCGCGCCCGCCGGTCGTGGCCGCGCGCGCCGGCCTAAATACGGCGGGACGGTGGGCGCCTCCGTGGCCCCGACCTCACGGCCCCTAACGCTCGCGCCCTCGCTGCTGAGCGCCGATTTCGGCACGCTCCGGGAGGCGGTACATGCGGCGGAAGCGGGCGGGGCCGACGCGTTCCACCTCGACGTCATGGACGGGCATTTCGTCCCGAACCTCTCCTTCGGCCCCGCAGTCGTGGCGGCGGTCCGCGCCAGCACGCGCCGACCGCTCGACGTGCATCTGATGATCGAGGACCCGCTGCGGTACGTGGAAGCATTCCGGAAGGCCGGGGGCGATATGCTCGTCTTCCACATCGAGGCGCGCTCCTCGGCAATCGAGGTCATCGACGCGGTGCATCGCCTCGGCGCGAAGGTCGGCCTCGCGCTCCGGCCGGACACGCCGCTCCAAGCGGCCCTCCCTCTCCTGCCGCAGCTCGACGAGCTGATGGTGATGGGCGTGCATCCCGGCTTTTCCGGGCAGAAGTTCATCCGGGACGTGCTCCCGAAGCTGCGCGACGCACGACGCGCCATCGACGCGCTCGGCCGCTCGGTCGAGCTGGCGATCGACGGCGGGATCACGCCGGAGACCGCAGAGGAGTCGGCTGCCCACGGTGCGACGTTCTTCGTCTGCGGGCAGTCGGTTTTCGGCGGCGGCTCGGTAGCGGAGAACCTTGCCGGACTGCGGCGGTCCGTCGAGCGGGGTGCGCGGCATGAAGTTCCGTGAGCTCGCGGAGGCGTTCGAACGCCTCGAGGCCGAGCCGAAGCGGCTCGCGATGCGGAAGATCCTCTCCGACCTCGTCCGCCCGCTGCGGCCCCCAACCCTCACCGAGGTCCTCTTCCTTGCCCAGGGGATGCTGCGACCGGAATACGAGGGGATCGAGCTCGGCGTGGCCGACTCGTTCGCCCGCCGGGCCGTCGCGATCGCGACGGGCAGCGACGAGGCGGACGTGCGCCGGCGGACCAAGGAGACGGGCGACCTCGGCACCACGACGGCCGAGCTGCTGCGCGGACGGAAGCGGCTCGACTCCGAGCCCGACCTGGGCGTCGATCGGGTGTACGCGGAGCTCCGACGGATCGCCGAGGCAAAGGGGGAGGGCTCCCAGGAGACGAAGATCCAGATCGCCGCCGACCTCCTCACCCACACCGATCCGGTCGAGGGGAAGTTCCTGGTCCGCTTCCTGCTCGGCACCCTCCGCGTCGGGGTCCGGGAGATGACGATCCTGGACGCCCTCACGGACGCCTTCGCCGACGGGTCGAAGGAGGCCCGTCGCGACATCGAGTCCGCGTTCAACCTGTCGAGCGACTTGGGGCTCGTCGCCACCACGCTCGTCGAGCACGGCGTCTCGGGCCTCTCCCGCATCGGGCTCACCGTCGGGCGACCGGTACGGCCGATGCTGGCGGAGCGCGAGCCCACCCTCGCGGCGGTGCTCGAACGGATGGGCGGGACGACGGCGCTGGAGTTCAAGTACGACGGCCTACGGGTCCAGGCCCACGTTCCGAAGGAGGGCCCGGTCCGGCTCTTCTCCCGGCGGCTCGACGAGATCAGCGCCCAGTTCCCCGAGCTCGTCGCGGAGATCCCCCGCGCGGTCCGCGAGAAGCCCGCGATCGTCGAGGGGGAGTGCGTGCCCGTCGATCCCGATACCGGGGAGATCCAGCCGTTCCAGGCGGTCTCGCGGCGGAGGGGCCGCAAGCACGATCTGGACAAGGTCCAGGAGGAGATCCCGGTCTGCCTCTACCTGTTCGACGTGCTGCTGGCCGGTGGGAAGCCGACGTACTCCGACGCGTTCCCGGACCGGCGGGCGGTCCTCGAGCGGATCGTGCGGTCCGGGGACCGCGTGAAGCTCGCCGAGCAGCGCCGCGTCGACTCGGTCGAGGCGGCCACCGCGTTCCTCGACGAGGCGATCGCGGCGGGAGGCGAGGGGGTCATGGCGAAGTCGCTGAAGCCGGAGAGCGCCTACCGCGCCGGTGCGCGCGGCTACTGGTGGATCAAGTACAAGCGCGACTACACGGTCGGACTCTCCGACTCGATCGACGGCGTGGTGGTCGGTGCGTTCGCGGGGCGGGGCCGCCGGGCCGGCCGGTGGGGCGCGTTCCTCCTGGCCGTCTACGATCCCAAGAAGGACCGCTTCGAGTCGTTCACCAAGGTCGGCAGCGGCTTCGACGACGCTCAGCTGGCGGAGATGCCGAAGCGGCTCCAGCCGCTCGAAGTGGCCCAGCACCCGCCCGAGGTCGACACGGAGCTCACGCCCGATCAGTGGTTCCGCCCGAAGCTGGTGCTCGAGGTCCGCGGCGCCGAGCTCACCGTGAGCCCGATCCACCGCGCCGCGGTCGGCGCCGTCCGGGCCGGCGCGGGGCTCGCGCTCCGGTTCCCCCGGTTCACCGGGCGGTTCCGCGACGACAAGAGCGCGACCGAAGCGACGACCGCGCAGGAGCTGCTGGAGATGTACCGGTCCCAGGTGCGCCAGGAGGCTCCGGCCGAATCGGACGGCGACTCCGACGCCGCCTGAGCGACGGCGGCGCGCGTCCGCCCAAAGGCATAAGAAGGTCGCCCCGAGTCCTGAGACGAGAATCGGGCCATGCTCGTCGAGATGACGGAACTGCTGGGTCGCCAAGTGTACACCCCCGAAGGCCGCCTTCTGGGCGAGGTCGACAACGTCGTCGTCGACGTCGAAGCGTCGAAGGTCGACGGTCTCTACCTCGCCGAAACGAGCCCGATGTTAGTGGAGGACTCCCGTCCGGCCAACGTTCCGTACCGGTGGGTCTCCGCGGTGAACGACGTCGTCCTGCTGAAGTACTTCCCGAAGCGCATCTCCGTCAAGAAGGCGGCGGCGCGCCCGAAGGAAGCCGACGCCGCCGCTCCCCCCGCGCGCTGATCGGTGCGGGGATAGCCAAGCCAGGCAACGGCACAGGACTTAAACCGCCCGGGACCCCGCCGGTCCAGGCGGAGGAGATCCTGTCGCGAAGGCGTGCGCCGGTTCGAATCCGGCTCCCCGCATGACCCCTCCACCCCACCGCCGCTCGGAGCTCGTCCGCGCCATCGAGGCCGTCCCGCCGTTCGTTCGGGGACGTCCCGAGCTCGAGCAGGTCGCGACTCCGGCGGAGGCGGCCGCCGAGCTCCTCGACGCGGCCCTCCAGCGCGGCGACCTCGAGGGCCGCCGGGTGGTCGACCTCGGCGCCGGCACCGGTCGCCTCGCGATCGGGGCGGCGCTCCTCGGGGCGCGGTCGGTACGCGCGATCGAGGTCGATCCTCGCGCCGTGGCGGCGGGCCGACTCGCAGCGAGAGCCGCCGGGGTCGACGTGGCGTGGGAGGAACGGAACGTGGCGGACGCCGCGGGCACGGCGGACACGGTCGTGATGAACCCACCGTTCGGCGCGCAACGCGCTCGGGCAGACCGGCCCTTCTGGGCCGCCGCGCAGCGGATCGCCGGCTCGGCGATCTACGCGTTCGCGCTCGCCGACTCCCGAACCTTTATAGCAGAACGCGCGGTCGTGCGACCCGCCTACGTCGACGCGACGCGCCCGGTCGCCTGGGAGCTGGGACGCCTGTTCCCGCACCATCGGAAGGACCGGGTCCGCCTCGCGGTCGACCTCTGGATGATCCGCACGGAGAACCGATGACGAACGAGGAGCTGCCGAAGTTCGTGCTGCCCGGGGAGTACCTGGGCGCCGCCGAGGAGTTCCTCCCCGGACGCGGAACCTACGAGCACGCGGGCCGGATCTTCGCGAGCGTCGTCGGGACGCCGCAGGTCGACCCCCGCGACCGCACGGTCCGCGTCGAGGCCCGGAACGGGGTGCCCGAGCTGCAGGAGGGCGACCTCGTGTACGCCCGGGTCGACGAGATCAAGACGGCGATGGCGATCTGCACGGTGCTCACGCTCGCCGCGAGCCATCGCGGGATCCCCGGCTCCCCCGAGGGCACGGTCCACATCTCGAAGGCGAAGGACGGCTACACCGAGTCGCTCTCCGGCGAGTTCGCGATCGGCGACATCCTGCTCGCGAAGGTGCTCCAGCCCCGCCCGTCGATCAAGCTCTCCACCGCCTCCGCGACGCTCGGCGTCGTCTCGGCGCGCTGCCAGGTCTGCCACGCGCTGATGCGGGTGGAGGGGAAGCAGATGGTCTGCCCGCGGTGCGGGCACACCGAGCACCGGAAGATCGCCCAGGGTCCCGGGACCCCGCCGTCCTCCTCGTCGTGACGGCGCCCGCGCCCTCCGAAGCGGAGCTTCAACTCCAGCGGCTCGTCCGCGCTCACGATCGGTGGCGGGGCCGCGACGTCTTCAACCTCCTGCCCAGCGAGAACGCCGTCTCCCCCACGGCCCGGAAGTACCTCGCGAGCGACCTCGCCGGCCGCTACACGCTCCCGGTCCCGTTCGAGCGCGACGGGGAGTCGCTCGACAACTCGTACACCGGTACCCGGTACACCGACGAGATCGAGGCGATCGGCAACGCCGCCGCGGCGCGGCTCTTCCACGGCCGCCACGCCACGGTCCGTCCGCTCTCCGGCCATCTCGCCGCGCTCTCCGCGCTCGTGCCGCTCCTGCCGCCGAAGTCGCGGCTGCTGGCGATCGAGCCCGGTCAGGGCGGCTACGACGGCTACGCACCGGGCTACATCCCGGCCCTGTTCGGCTACACGGTCCGACCGCTGCCGGCCGACGGGCCCGGGCACTCGGTCGACGCGGCCGCCGCGGTGGCCGCGATCCGCTCGGAGCAACCGAACGCCGTCGTGCTCGGCCAGAGCTTCTTCCTCTTCCCGTATCCGCTCCGGGAGATCGCCGAGGCGGCGCACGCGGAGGGGGCGCTCGTGTTCTACGACGCCTCGCACGTGCTCGGCCTGGTCGCCGGCGGCGAGTTCCAGGACCCGCTGCGCGAGGGCGCGGACGTCCTCTTCGGCAGCACGCACAAGTCGTTCCCCGGCCCGCAGGGCGGGCTGCTCGTGACCGACCGCGAGGACCTCTTCCAGCAGATCGACCCGGCGCTCGTCTGGCGCATCTTCGACAACGCGCACTGGAACCGGATCGCGGCCGTGGCCCAGACGCTGCTCGAGTTGGAACGGGTCGGCGCGGAGTACGCCCGGACCGTGGTCGCGAACTCGCAGGCGCTCGGCCGCGCCCTATCCGAGCGCGGCGTCCCGCTCATCGCGGAGGCCCAGGGCTTCTCGCGATCGCACCAGCTCCACCTGGACGCCGCCCGGCTCCGCGCGCAGCACGGCATCGGACCCGGCGCCCTCGCCCGCCGGCTGGAGAAGCAGCGGCTCCTGATCGACCTGGTCGGCCGGATCGGGACCGCCGAGGCGGCGCGCCTCGGGCTCGGGCCGGACGACATGCCGCGTCTCGCCGAACTGCTCGTCCGCGGCGGGATCCGGAAGGAGCGGGTCGCGGCGGAGGTGCTCGCGTGGCGCCGCGCGTTCCCCGGCCTCAAGTTCGCGTAGGGCGCACGCGCGCGGGGCCCCCTCGGCTCCCCGTCGCGCTCACGGGAACGCCCGGCACCGGGAAGAGCTCCGTGGGCCGTGTGCTCGCGCGGCGGCACTCGGTCGTGGAAGTCGCGGAGCTCGGCGCGCCCCGTCGCCACCGGTCCCGGTCCGTGGTGATTGACCTCGACCGACGGCGGCGCGAGGCGTGGCCGCCGGGTCTCGAGATCGTGGTGGGGCACCTCTCCCACCTCCTGCGCGTGCGCGACGCGATCGTCTTGCGCTGCCGGCCGGACGAGCTCGCCCGCCGCCTCGCCCGCGCCCGTCGGGGCACCGCGCACGATCGACGTCAGAACGTCGAGGCCGAGGCGACGGACGTAGTTCTCATCGAGGCGCTCCGCGCGGGGCTGCGGGTCTGGGAGATCGACACCACGGGTCGGTCGCCGGCCTCCGTCGCCCGGTCCGTGGCGCGCCGGCTGCGCCGGGGTGGACCGGCGAGCTACGGCACGGTCGACTGGCTCGCCGACCGCCGCGTGACCGAGCATCTTTTGGACCGACCGACGTAGGGCGGGTCGATGGTGCTCGA
>JASHYV010000016.1 GCA_030064695.1 Thermoplasmata archaeon | reverse complement strand
CCGAACGGGACGCGGTGATCTCCGTCCGGGACCTCGCCGGAAACGGATCGGTAGATCCGCTTCGGCTCGAGGAAGATCACCGGGTCCTCGTCGTGGACGGCCGTGAGCAGGAGCCCCTTGGCGTCCCCGGGAGTCGACGGGACCACGACCTTCAACCCCGGCGTGTGGCAGAAGTACGCCTCCGTGCTCTGGGAGTGGTAGAGTCCCCCCTTTATCCCGCCGCCGTACGGCGTGCGGATCACGACGTGACAGGGGTACTGACCTCCGGACCGGTCGCGGAACTTGGCGAGCTCGCTCACGATCTGGTCGAACGCCGGATAAATGAAGTCGAGGAACTGGATCTCGGCGATCGGCTTGAGCCCGTACAGCGCCATGCCGATCGCGGTCCCGACGATTCCCGTCTCGGAAAGCGGAGTGTCGATCACCCGCTCGGCCCCGAACTCCTTGAAGAGGCCCTCCGTCGCCCGGAACACGCCCCCGTTCACGCCCACGTCCTCGCCGAGCAGGAGCACGTCGGGGTCGGAGCGCATCGCCTCGAACAGGCCGCGGTTCACCGCCTGGACCAGGGTGAGCTCGGTCACGGCCGGATCACCCCGTCCTTGACGAGGGCGTCGAACTGCGCCCGCTCTTCCGCGAGCCGCGGTGTGGGCGCGGCGAACACGTCCTCGAGGAAGCTGTGCGCCTCGACGGCCGACGTCGCTTCGGCGCGGGCCAACGCCGCCGAGAACTCGGTCCGGGCGTCCTCCCAGAGCTTCTGGTCGGCCGCCTCGTCGAGCGCGCCCGTCGCGATGAGCTCCGTCTTCAGGGCATGGACCGGGTCCTTCTGCTTCGCGGCCTCGAGCTGAGCGTCCGTCCGGTATCGACGCGGGTCGTCGGAGGTGGAGTGCGGGCCAAACCGATAGACCTGGGCCTCGATCAGCGTCGGCCCGCTTCCCGAGAGGGCCCGGGACCGGGCCTCGGAGACCGCGCGGTGCACGGCGCCCAGGTCGTTGCCGTCGACGACCACGCCGGGGAACCCGTACGCGGCCGCCTTCTCGGCCAGCGTGGCGCTGCGGGTCTGCTGCGCGCGCGGGAGCGAGATCGCCCACTGGTTGTTCTGGCAGATGAAGACGACCGGGGCGCGGAAGACCCCGGCGAAGTTGAGGCCCGCGTGGAAGTCGTTCGAACTCGTCGCGCCATCGCCGAAGAACGGCACGGTCACGATCGCGTCGCCCCGCCGCCGGGCCGCCATCGCGGCGCCCACGGCCTGCGTGATCTGCGTACCGATCGGACTCGACGCCACGACGAAGTTCTGAGCCCGGAATCCGTAGTGGTTCGGCATCTGCCTCCCCTTGAGGAGGTCACCCGAGTTGCCGAGGAACTGGTCGAGCAGGCTCACGAGCGACACGCCCCGAGTCAGAGCCACGCCGAGCTCCCGGTACGCCGGGAAGATCCAGTCCTCCGCTCGGAGGGCGAGCGCCGCGCCGATCTGCGTCGCCTCCTGCCCTTGCAACGGTACGTAGAATCCGATGCGTCCCTGGCGCTGGAGGAGGAGGCAGCGCTCGTCCGTGACGCGCGCGAGCACCATCAAGCGATAGGCGTCCCGCCGCTGCGCGACCGACAGATCGGGAACCGCGGATCCCCCCGGAGTAGCGGTGCCGATCGCAGCCGAGTCCGTCGAGGCGGCCATCGACTCTCCGACGGTCGCACGCGATATAACGGTGCACCCCGCCGACCGTCCCCCGGCGAGCGCGGACGAGCGGGAGTACCGTGCGCTGCCGCACAGTACTACGGGTCTATTATCCCCAACGACATGGCGAAAAACCGTGCGCCGGGCGCCCCGGGTTGTCCTCACGGAAGAGGAGCGAGCGGAGCTGGAACGCTGGGTGAACGCCCCCGGAGCCTCGCGACGCAGCATCCGCCGCGCGGAGATCGTACTCGCCGCCGCCGACGGGGGCACGAACGGCCAGATCGCGCGCTCGGTCGGAGTGCACCCGGATACGGTCGCCCTCTGGCGCGGCCGATTCGTGGCCGGCCGGGTGGAGGCGATCCGCCACGAAGCCCCCCGTCCCGGGTCGGGGCGCCGCTCGCCGCCCGGACTGATCGACCGGATCCTGAAGATGACGCTCGAAGCCCCGCCGCCCGGGGGCCGGTGGACGACCCGCAGCCTGGCCAACACCCTGCAGGTGAACCACATGATGGTCTACCGGGTCTGGAAATCGCACGGCCTCGTGCCGTCGAGCAGCGCGGCCGCACCCGCCCCGGATCAGGCGAGCGGCACGCAGGGCCGCGTGAACAAGCGCCACTCCCCGCGGGCGGGGTCGTAGACCGAGTTCACGAAGCAGTGCCAGTGCTCGTCGTCCACCGACGGGTAGTCCGACCGATAGTAGTAGCCGGGCCAGCGGGTCTCCGTCCGAAACCGCGTGTGGCGCAGCACCGCTTCCGCCGTCCACACCCGGTGGTCGAGCTCCCAGGCCCGACCGAGCTGGTGGAGGTCGTCCGCGGCGATCGCGGAGAGATCCTCCCGTAGCAGGCGGAGCAGCCGGAGCCCCCGGTCGAGCAGCGGCTCGCTGGTCGTGTAGTTCGCGCTCACCCCGCCCCCGTACTCGTCCATGATCTTCTCGAGTCGAAGCAGACCCTGGTCCGGGTAGAGTACGTCCGGCACGACGGTGCCCCCGGTGACGTGGGACCTCGCCGAGGCGGCGCGTTCGAACGGGGCGTAGATCGTGCGACGCCAGGCTTCGATCTCTGAGTCGGAAACCTCCACGGGTTCGGGGTGGTCCCGCAGGTACCGCACGGCGCCCTTCGCGGCGAGCCGGCCCTCGGTGAACGATCCGCTCGAGAATTTGTGGGCCGATCCTCCCACCGTGTCGCCCGCGCCGAAGAGGCCCGGGAGCGTGGTCATCCGATTGTAGCCCCACTGCACCTCGGCCGGGGCCACGTCCTCCGGACCGCTCGTCCAGGCGCCTGCGCACACCGCGTGGGATCCGAGGACGTACGGTTCGGACAGGATCAGTTCCACCGGTTCGGTCTTGGGGTCCGTGCCCTGCGAGGCCCACGTCACGACCTGCCCCACCGTCATGTTCAGAAAGGCGCCCCAGCCTACCCGCTCCTTCTCCGGAGTGTCGAGGACCCGTTCCGTGTGGATGAGGATCGGTCCCCGGCCGGCGAGCAGCTCGCGGAGGAGGAGGTCGTTGCGGAGGCACGTCGGCATCGGCTTGGCGTCGGCGTACGCCCCGACCCGCTCGCGCAGGCCGGGCAGCCCGTTCACCTCGAAGTTCTCCCCGGCGGCGTTCGTGGCGATCGCCTTCAGGTAGAGGAACCACGCCCCGACGGGGCCGTACCCGTCCTTGAAGCGGGTCACGACCAGCCGGTTCTCCATCTGCGTCATCTCGGCCCCCGCCGGAATCAACAGGCCATAGGCCGAGCCCGACGCCCAGGGCGGATACCACGTCCGGCCCCACCCCTCCCCGGAGGACCGGGGGCGGAACAGATGCGAGGCGCCCCCCGCGGAGACGATGACCGCCCGCGCACGGTACACCCGGTACGAGCCGTCCCGCACACTGAAGCCGACGGCACCCGCCACGCGACCCGCGTCGCGTCGGTCCCGCAGCAGGTGCGTGACCACGACCCCCTCGTCGACCTGCGAGGCGGACTTCCGAGCCGCCTCGGCGACGATCGGCTTGTACGACTCGCCGTGGATCATCACCTGCCATCGACCCTCGCGGACGTACCGGCCCGTCTTCGGGTCCTTGAAGATCGGCAGACCCCACTCGTCGAACAGATGGACCGACGAGTCGACGTGCCGGGCCACGTCGAACACGAGGTCCTCCCGCGAGAGTCCCATCAGGTCGTTGCGCACGTACCGGACGAAGTCCTCGGGGCGGTTCTCGCCCCAGCGCAGACCCATGTAGCAGTTGATCGCACTGAGCCCCTGCGCGACGGCGCCGCTCCGCTCGATCGCCGCCTTCTCGACGACGACGATCTTGAGGTCGCGCCCCCAGTACCGGGCTTCGAACGCTGCGCCGCAGCCCGCGAAACCTCCGCCGACGACGAGCAGGTCGCAATCGACGATACGGGGCGCCGACGGGATCCCGTCCTCCATCGCGGGATCCCCTCAGAGCGGGTTCGGCATCGGCCCGTTCAGCGTGGGCAGGGCGTCCACGGCCAGATAGTCGGGCTCGAAGGCCAGCAGCGGCCCCCGTAGCGCGTCCTCGCTGGGAGCGGGCTCGGCGGCCGGCGAAGGGATCGAGTCCCATCTCGTGGTCCGGATCGGAAATTCGAACTCCTTCTCCTGACCGCCCCGAAGCCGGATCGTCCAGTGGATGCGGTCCGCCGTTCGGTTGGGCACGACCCGATGGCCCAACGGGGCGAAGTCGGCGTAGCCTCGGACCTCGATCGCTCCCTCCGGGCACGCCTTCACGCAAGCGAAGCACTCCCAGCACATCGATGGTTCGACGTTGACCGCCCGCCCCTGGGTCGGGTCGATGTGCATGATGTTGCTGGGGCAGATCGAGACGCACTGCGTGCAGCCCTGGCACTTGTCCGGGAGCACGTACGTCGGCATCGAGGAATCCGGGCGGGCCGACCTGGGAGCGCGAGAAAAGCGTTGCCTAGCACGCGGTTTACGAGCCGAGAGGCCGAATCGCTGCGCGCACGCGGTCCGACTGCCCGGAGGAGATCTCTCGCAGACCGTGGGCACACCGCGCGTGCTCCCGATACCGTCGCTCGATCTCCTCGACCGTCGGCGCGCGGAGGGCCCACTCGCAGACCTCTCCGAGGTCCCGGCAGGAGAACGAAAAGTCGGCCATCGCGATCGACCGCGACGGGTACCGAGGCGTATTATCCGTTACGCCGAACCCGGATCTTCCGATGCGACCTTAACCGCCCCGGCATCCCGGAGAGGCGTGCCGCTCCATTACGTGGGCCTTCGTGTTCGGAACCTCGACCGGTCGTTGCGGTTCTACACCCGTGCGCTTGGGCTGAAGGAGCGCCTCCGGGGAGATTTCCGGTCCGCGGGCAGAGGCATCTGGATCGGACTCGAGGACCCGGAGAGCCACGCCCGCCTGGAGCTCAACTGGTATCCGCGCGGTTCGCGGTTTGCGCCTCCGTTCCGGCCCGGCGATGCCCTGGACCACCTGGGCTTCCTCCTCGGCCCCGTGTCGCGCGATCGCTTGGAGGCGGAGTATCGTCGCCTACTCCGGGCGGGAGCCCGTCCGACCGAGATGACTCCGAGCCGCACGGAGGGATGGATGGCCTGCGTACGGGATCCGGACGGGAATTGGATCGAGATCTTCCGTCGTCCCACGAAGGCCGAGTCCCGGACCGAATCACGACGGCGCAGAGCAACCTCGCCGAGGACCCGTCTCCGGCCCTGACCCCAACTCGGCGGGGCTCGACCGCTGTTCCCCGCGCCCGACCCGGCCCGATCACGGGCCCCCGAGAACGAAACGTTCAAACGCGACGCGCCGTGCGGGAGGCGAGGGCCCGTAGCTTAGTTTGGCTGGAGCACCCGGCTGATAACCGGGAGGTCGCCGGTTCAAATCCGGCCGGGCCCACTCCGGCGCTCCATCGGTTGTCCCGCAGCCGGCAGGGTCCCCCTCCGGCCGGCTTCGTGGGCTGCGAGCCACAACGTTGTACTACGTTCCGTTCGGTCGCACCTAAATAAGGATGGTCCGCAATTCGCTCTCGAGGAGTCCGGGATGCTCAGCGCCCAGACGGAGTTCCTGATCTCCCTCTTCCTGCTGCTCGGTGCGGCGTTCGTCGCGGGCGAGGTGGCCCTGCGACTCGGGCAGATCGCGCTCGTAGGGCAACTCCTCGTCGGGGTCCTGCTCGGGCCCACCCTGCTGGGACCGTACCTAGGCCTCTCGACGGTCAGCCCGGAGCTGAGCGCGGTCCAGTGGCTCGCCACGTTCTTCCTGTTGTTCATGGCCGGAATGGAGGTGGGGCCGAGCCAGATCTTCGCCATGCGGTGGAGGACCCTCGTCCTGGGCCTCGGGATCTTCTTCGTTCCATTCTCGATCGTGCTCGTGGTCATCCATCTCCTCGCCCCGTCGCTCGGGCTCCTCGTCGGAGCGTTCGTGGCCGTCACGCTCTCGATCACGGCGCTGCCGGTGATGGCGGTCATGGTGACCGAGCTGGGCCTCGTCGGCAGCGAGTTCGGCCGGGTCCTCATGGCGGCGGCGCTCGTGAACGAGCTCAGCGCGGTCACGGTCTTCGCCGTGCTCCTCCAGATCGACACGACGGGCGGCCACCTATCCTGGGTCTCCGTCGGGACCGCGCTCGTCGCGACCGCGCTGTTCCTCGCCGTGGTCTTCTCCGCGTACTTCCTGCTCCGGGCCATCCACTCGCGGCCCTCCTGGAACACTTCGGCGGGCCGCTTCCTCGGCAGCATCCGGTCGCAGGAGGTCGTGTTCGCGCTCCTGATGGTGATGGGGCTCGGCGCGGCCCTGCTGTCGCAGTACCTCGGGCTCACCTTCGTGATCGGCGCGTTCTACGCGGGCCTCCTCGCCACCCCCGACATCGTCGGCGATCGGGTCTACGCCTCGGTCCGACGGGTGCTGCGCGTCGTGATGTGGGGGCTGTTCATCCCGCTCTTCTTCGCCATCACGGGACTGCAGGTGAACCTCCGGCTGCTGACCGACCCGGCCGCGCTGACCCTGTTCGTGGCGCTGGTCGTCGTGGCGATGAGCTCGAAGATCGGCGTCGGCGCCACGATCCTGAAGGCGGAGCGCTGGAAGAGCTCGGATGCTGTCGCCCTCGGATTTCTGGTGAACAGTCGCGGCGCGGTCGAGATCGCGATGGCGGTGATCCTGCTCTCGGACGGCGTGATCACGACGTTCTGGTTCACCGTCGTCGTCGCGGTGGGGCTCGTCTGCACGGTCGTGGCGCCGATCGGCGCCGTGGCGGCATGGAAGGCCACGGCCGCCGGACGCGCCGAGCTCGCGGCGCGAGCGCCCCGCCTCTCCGAACGAGCGCCCCCCTCCTAGCCTCCGAGCGCTCCGCCCGGGTCGCGTCCGCGAAGCCCTTTCATGCTCGGGCGCACTCGGCGGGCGGACCACGATGCCCGGCAGTGCGCAACCCGAAGACGTCCTCCTGTACGTGAACTCGCATCACATCCTCCGGACCTTGCCGCCCGGAGCGCACGATGAGGTGGCCGCGTCGCTCTCCGCCTCCGGGTCGTATTCCACGCCGGCGGGGGGGCCGAACTGGGGGTATCACGTCGGTCGGAGCAGCACTACGCAGGACGCCGCGCGGTGGGGAGGCAAGCCGGTGGAAGGTGACGAATTCTCCGAAGACGATCTCGCGGCGATGGAACTGGTCTGGAAGAAGATCCGCGAGAAGCGAAAGGTCCTGCACATCGTGGACGTCGGCAAGGAGACCGGATTCCACCGGTACATCGAAGAGCATCGGCACCACCTGACCTGCTTCCCGGTGCTGGTGCGCCCGGACGGACGACGACTCGAGGGCTTGGAGCAGTTCACCGATCCCAATCTGGAATCCTTCTTGGCGGACCTGCGACCGCCGAAACCCTCGCCCTGAGTTCGCGGCCCCAGCCCTCGCCGCCGACTGCGGCGGGCCGGACGAACCCCCGGTCGAGTACCGTCGGAGGTTCCACCGGGCGACCGATGCGCCCGCCCTACCGGTGGGCAGAGACCGGCGCGCGGGGCGCCATGGGCAGGAGCACGGCGTCCTCGTCCAACGGCGCGGCCGCGATCGTCGGGTGCGGGTGGACCGAACCCACCGAGCCGCGGCGGGGCCGGGTCTCGGGAAGACCCAGGCGGCGGCGGAACCAGTGCCGCACGTCCGAGATGTACAGGTTGTCGTAGGGACAGGCCTCGACGCAGTCGCCGACGCCGCAGCACTTGGTGCTCCGGAACTCCCCCTTCGTGCGGAAGTGGCCCGGCATGTCGACGAGGCCGACGGGGCACCCCTTCGCGCAGTCGAGGGTCGTGCAGTCCCGGCAGACCTGCTTGTCCCGCACCTTGAGCTTGAAGAACCCGATCTTCTGGAACGCCTGGGCGATCGTGCCCGTGTAGCACCAGCCCATCGTGACGCAGTTGTAGTTCCCGACGTACGGGATCGAGACGAACAGCACGTACCACGCGACCGAGAACGACGCGACGAAGAGGAACACCGAGGGGTCGGTCCCCAGGATCAGCACGTTCGTGGCCCCGGTCGTGTTGAGGTACGAAAGGATCGAGGTACCGACCAGCGCCGACATCACGAGCCCGGTCGTCACGGAGTACGCCGACGAGAACCGGCTGCCCAGGTACTTGTGGCCGATCCGGGTCGACCGGTTGAACGACTTCATCGCGTCAATGGTCGTCCCCTGGTACATCAGCGGCGCCGTGCAGAACACCGAGCAGACGACGCGCCGTCCGAACAGCGCGACCAGCGCGCCGGTGATGACGTAGGTCAGCAGGAGCGCCCCGAACACCCCGATCGCGAGCGGATAGGAGCCGATGCCCATGCTCCAGCCGAGCACGGGCACCGTGCTCGGATCGGGCGCGTTCGGGAAGACCAGCGCGAAGTAGATGCTGGGATAGAAGACCGCGAAGGCGGCGTAGCTGCCCAGCATCAGCCCGAGCCGGATCCGATTCTCGACGTTCTTAGTCTCCCGGAACTTGAAGACCACGAGGCTGCCCATCTCGAGGCCCATCATGATCAGGAACCAGGACGATGCGGCCGCCGTGGCGAAGAACCAGAACCCGTTCTGGAGCGCGTTCAGCAGGATCGTGGCCCCGGAGCCCGCGAGCGGGAGGAACGGGAACCCTCCGACGTAGTCGGCCGGGTCGAGCTGCACGCTGAGCACGGCCCCCATCGCAAGCTCGGCGACGAACACGAACGACAGGAGCGCGAACGTCCAATGGCTCCGGAGCTGCCACGGGGGACCCGGCGGGCCCGAGAGCCCCTCGGGACGTGCGATCGCGGCGTAGAAGACCACCATCTCGAGCAGCACCGAGACGGCGAACGTCGTGGCGCTCCCGAAGTACTGCCAGACGAAGAGGCCCACCATCATGAGCCCGTAGACGCCGACGAGCTCGACCAGGTAGTTCGAGAGCCCCAAGGGAAGCTGGCGATGCCGGTAGAGGTACTCGAACAGGAAGACGAAGAGGCCGATCATGAGCGCGCTCGAGAGGTAGATCGCGAGCGACGGCCAGACGGCGCCGGCGAGCGCCATCGGGGAGAAGACCATGATGGCGGATTGCGTGAGCAGGATCGCCAGCACCGAGCGTGGGAGACGGTCCCGGAGGAAGGCGGCGGTGAGCAGCATCTCTCCGGACATCGTGAACAGGAACCAGGGCGACGTGACGACGGCGGTCATCCCGCCGATCGCGCCCGCGCCCAGGCTGGTGCCGAGCGCCAGTTCGATCCCCCACGCCATCAGGAATTCGTTGACGAGCACCAGGGCGGCGACGAGCAGCGCGACGAAGGCGGCCGGCGACCCCGCCCCCGGGCCGGCCTTCCCGGCGGTCCGACGGGCCCGGGCGAGCGCGGCGAAGAGCGGGACGACCGTCGCGAGCATGAGCACGCCGCTGACGGCGAGCCCGACCACCAGCGTGCGCGCCGACGGAGCGCCGAGGAAGATGACCGCGGAGACCCACATCTCGCCCATCATGGCGAGCAGGTAGAGGGCCACCCAGGAACGGACGCGTTCAGCGCTATCGATGGCCGCGCGAACGAGGAGCGCCGTGACTCCGGCCATCGCGGCCGCGATCGCGATCAGTGCGAGGAGCACCGCGAGCACGTTGCATCCCGTCGGGCGGGCGTGCCGGGGACGTGCCGTACGGCTTTGAACCTGCCGTCCATACTACGCCCGCCGTAGGTTGCACTCCCGAGGACAAGGGGCGGTCACGACTCGACCGACGACGGCCGGGGCTCGGGCGCGAGCGCGCCCGCGCCCTCCCGGGGCAGCTCGGCGGCGAAGCGGTCCGGGCGCACGATCGCGTGCAGGAAGACCACCATCTGCAGGAAGACCCCGAGGGCGTAGATCGACAGGTCGCCCGAGACCGCCCACCACGCGAGGCCGGCCGCCATGGCGCCGTACGCTCCGAAGAGACGGTACGCGTAGCGCAGGCTCGCGGGACCGAGCGGGTCGGCCCGGTAGAGGCGACGCAGGACGTAGGCCAGGGCGACCGCCATGGTCGCGCTGCCGAGCGCGGCGGTCGCGAGCACCCAGGTCGGATCGGCGAACGTGGGCGGCGAGGCCAGCATGACGACCGGCTGCGTCGCGAGCAGCGCGAGCGCCGGGGCGGGGAACTCCGAGCCGAGCAGCGAGATCGTCAGCACCATCTCGAGCGCCATCGGCAGGACGAACCACGGGGAGACCAGCACGCTCTCGAGGAGCCCGACCGGGCCTCCACCCCCGAGCCAGACCGGTCCGCCGGCGGCCCGCTGGAACGTCCATCCCATCAGGAACTCGTTCGAGAAGACGAGCGCGATGAGCGTCGACGTGTAGGTCAAGGGCCGGCGCACGGCCGACGGCACGTACCCAGCGCCCGGCTGAAGGCCACGTCGCGTCTCCCGGGCGAATTCGAAAAAGAGGCCCAGCACGGCTGCCGACATGACCACGCTCGCGACCCAGAACCCTTCCACCAGGGTCGCCGGTCCGGGCGAGACGAAGTACAGGGCCGCCCCGACCAGCATCGCGGTCATCATCGCGGTCAGGAAGACCATCACGTCGGCGCGGACCTGCGTCTTCGAGAGGGCCGCCCACTTGAGCAGATACGACGTCACCACCACCATCGCGACCGCCAGGGCCGCGAGGACCCCGAGGATGGTGGGGGGCGTCATCGATCGCCCGGGTCGAGACCGGGCGCGTTCATGAGGCTACGGACCGAGCCGGGTCGCCGGCGACGCGGTGCGACCGCCCCGGGGCTTCTCCGTCGGGGGCGAGGCGCCGGTCGCGCCCGGGGCATCGGCTCCCGAGAGTGCCGACGCGAGTCGATTTCCGATCGGGCTCCCCCAACCCGTGCAGGCGTCCCAACCGGGCCCGGCCGAGAAGCCGTCGTTGTTGCCGGAGACGATGTCCGTGAACCCCGGGCGTGCGGCCGTGGCATAGAGCGAAGGGGTCACGAACCCCACTGGGCGACCTAGCATCTGGTTCCATCGCGCCGCGAGCGCCGCCCAGAGTGGGCCCACCGCACTCGTGCCGCCGATGACGGTCCACGCACCGTCCACGACGATGCGATAGCCGGTCGCGGGATCGGCGTTGCCCGCGACGTCCGGGACGCCTCGACCCGGTTGGCCGTCGGGACGGTCGGGCACGCTTGCGTCGGACTGGAAGCTCGGCGGTGGATAGACGGCGCTGACCCCGCCCCCCGTCGCGCCCTCGCCGATCGCGAGTTCGTTCCAGACGACCTCGGTGCGCGGGGGACCGAGGCGCAGCTGCGTGCCCCCGCAGCCGATCACGTACGGGCTGGAGGCGGGAAAATCGACCTCGAGGGCTCCGCCCTTCGCGCCGTCGCTCGCTCCTTGGTCGCCGGCCGCGGCGAAGACCGAAACGCCGAGCGTGGCGGCGTCTGCGCAGGCGTCATTGAGCGCCGACATCGCTTGGCCGGTCCAGGACTCCTCGGGCGCTCCCCAGCTGACCGAGACGATCGACGGAGCCGGCGTGCGGTCGTGGAGCGCCGCGGTGAGGCCGTCGAGGATTCCCTGATCCGTGTTCGGGGCGAAGTAGACGACGAGTTGGGCGCCCGGGGCGCACGAGCCGGCGACCTCGACGTCAAGCTCAACCTCCCCGTCCGGTCCGTTCGGGTCGCCCGTGGGGGCGTTCGATCCCCCGTCGACGCCCACCGCGGTGACCGAGGGCACCGCGAGCCCTACCTCGGCGAAGAACGTGGAGAGGTCGGCAGCCGAGTATCCTCCGCCCAGCTCGAGCAGGCCGATCGTCTCCCCGGTACCGTCGGCCGTGGGCGGAAAGGAGTACGCGGTCGCGACCTGAGGCGGCAGGTAGGAGACGTCGGTCGGGCTGGGGCTCTGATGGATCCGAAAGTGCGGGCGCGCCTGTGGTCGGGTGTCCGCACCTAGCACCGCCCGCAGACGACCCCGGAGCGGCTCCGGCACGAGGAGGGGCCCGGCCCGAGCCCGATACTCTCCGACCCCGTCCGCCCAACGGCGGAGGCTGCAGCCGAACGCGTCGTGCACGGCCGAGCTCGGCCCGCGGATGCCAACCGTCCGGCCCCCGATCGAAACTGCGGTCTCCTCGAAACCGGCGCGATCGAGCCACGCTCGGACCTGGGCGAGATCGTCCGGGTCGAGGCCGTATCGCTCGGCAAATTCCGGGCGACCGAGCGGGGCCCTCGCCCCTGGGGACCCTGCGGTCGCCCCTCGCGGTTCGGGAAGAGCTCCGTGATCGCTCCGCCGACGGAGAAGGAGGGTGAGGTCGATCGGGCTCGTCCGCGGCACCGGACCCCGATCGCGACCCTCGACCGGTAGGACGCGGCGGGAGCCGGGCAGCTCCATGCGCGGCCGAGGGGTCGGCTCCTCTTCTAGCTGGCGGCGGTTCCCGCCGTCGCGTCCGCGCTCGCGGCATCGCCGAACGCCGGGGCGAGCCGGGGGAACAGCACGGCGCCGGCCAGGGTCGTCACGATGGCCATCAGGACGATCTCCCCGAGCATCTCCTGCGAGAGGATCCCGCTCGAGTAGCCGATCGCGCCCACGACCAGTCCGATCTCGCCGCGGGGCACCATCCCGACCGCGACCGCCCATCCCGCCCGACGGCTGCCGAGCCGGCGTGCCGCGAGCGGATAGACGCCGATCATCTTGCCCGCGGCCGCCAGTCCCGCGAGGCCGAGCCCAAGGCCGACCACCGTGAGATCGGCGAGGAGACCGACATCGAACTCGGCGCCGACGACGATGAAGAACAGCGCCCCGAAGATGCCGATGAGGACGCCGGTGAGCTCGCGGGTCCGCGGCGCCACCGCCGACTCCGCGATCGCGAGGCCGGCGATGAAGGCACCGATGACGGGGGAGAAGCCGAGGGCGAGCACCACCGCGATCAGGATGAAGAGCACCGTGAACGGCATCGTCTCGATATTTCGGAAGAGACGGACGTGGAACAGGCGGGGGATCAGGACGACCGACACCAGCAGCAGGACGAGCCACGCGACGACCGCCTCGACGACCGAGCCGGTCAGCCGAAGCGGGTCGGTGTACCCGGCGAGGACCGCGAGCACTACCGAGAGCATCGTGAGGGCCACGACGTCGTCGAGGGCGGAAGCGTTGAGGAAGAGTCTCCCGCCCCGGGTCCGGGCGACCCCGGTGCTCGTGAGGACCGAGGCCACGGCGACGGCGCTCGTCGCGGCGGTCGCCACGGCGATGAACAAGGCCGCGTCCAACGGATAGATCTCCCGGAACACGAGGAACGAGATTCCGAAGGAGAGCACGTCGCCGGCGACCGCGATCCCCACGGCCCAGAGACCCGCCTCGCGAAGCGAGGAGAACCCGCCCCCGAGACCGGCGGCGAACAGGAGCAGCACCACCGAGAAGTCGGCGAAGAGCAGGACCCCGGCGTTGATCTCGAACAGGTGGCTGCCCGTGACCGTGTCGAACACTCCGCCGAGGGCGTAGCTCCCGATCACCATGCCGGCGATCAGGTCGGCGACGATCTCGGGGAATCCAATGCGGTTCGTGAAGGTGTGGAGCAGCTGGGCGACGGCGAGGAAGAGGAAGATCTCGAGGAGCACGTAGTAGTCGTTCGCCGCCAGCAGCGCCATCGTACTCCTCGGCGGCCGGTAGCGCTCCGCGTATTTTCATCCGCCGGTGGACGGCCGCGACGTCGGGGCGCCGCCGGAGCGCTGGCCACCCAGGCACGGCGGTCTACGCGCCTTCGACCGCGGAGCCGGACGCGACCGGCGCGGTGGCCGGCCGCTCGGTCGGTCCCGGTGGGAGCGGAGCGCCCACGGTCCATCGGATCGGGCGGAGGGCGCGCCTTGGCGACCAAGCGAGAGCGATGGCGAAGCCGCCCAGGAAGAGGTACTGCACGAGCCATCGGAACAAGAGCGCGGCGCCGAGCGGGAAGACCGGGGGAGCGGCGGACCACGCGTGGGCGCCGACCGCGAGGTACGCAAGCTCGTTGGCGAGGCCCTCGAAGCCGCCCGAAGCGAGCGGCGCCGGCGCACCGATGGCCAGCGACAGTCCCGCGAGCAGCAGCAGCGCCCGGCCGACCTGGCGGGCCGCCACGCGACCCGCGCCCGACAGCGCACGCTCGACGGCTTCGGGGAAGATCGCCGCCGTCACGGCGATCCAGCCCACCAGCTCGTACTGGAGGATCCAGGAGGCCCAGAGCGCCGGACCCGCGTGGGCGGGGGATGTGACCGTCCAGGCGACCAGCATCGCCAGCGCCCAGCTCACGCCGGCGATGAGCAGCGCCGCACGGAGCAGGCAACCGACGACGAACCGCCGGTCGAAACGGGGCGGGCGGTAACTCGGCAGGCCGGTGGCATCGGCCGGCCGGACCCCGATGAGCTCCCCGTAGACGCGGAGGAGAAGTTCTTGCGCGATCAGCGCGATCCATACGACCGCCACCTGAAACACGCCGAGGAACCAGCTGTTGAACAGCAGGTTCGCGGTCGAGGTGCCCGTGATCTGGGCGACGACGCCGATGCCCGCCGTGGCCGCGGCGGTGGTGCCGCAGCAGGCTCCGAGCGTGACGAGCGCGATCATCGCGGGCGTGAGCCCCGCCGCCGACCCCAGCGCGGTCGGCGCGGAGCCGGTGCCGCGACGAGCTCGGACGAGGGCCACCACGAGAAGGATCGCGACCGACGTGCCCATCGCGACGCCCACGGAGACGAGGATGGTGACCCACGTCGCCAGGAACGGAAGGGAGACGTACCCCCACGGTGCCACGAGCACGAAGGCCGGGAAGTTCCAGGTCTGGGCGTCCGCCCCCGGCGACCAGATCACCATCGCCGAGGACGGCCCGGGGACCCGGGTGAAGACCAGCATGGCCCCGAGCACCATCGAACCGATCGCATAGAGCACGCCGAAGAAGGCGGTCATCATCACGGCGTGCGACCGTCGGATGAGTCCACGCACTTCGTGGAAGGTGAGCAGAGAGAGGACCGAGAGCCGGGGAGGATCGGGCACCGGGTGGGACCCGGCGAGGACGCTTATATCACGTGTGTCCGGAAGAGGACCGGCGGCGCCGTCTGGCGCGGAACGCTTTTCACGGCCCGCCGGTGTCGAGGGGCTCCGGTGGGCGCGCCGACCGAGCTCGGTTCGGCCAGCATGGCGGAGTTCGGGATCACGGGAACGGGATCGGGTTCGCGCCGGCCCGAGGGGCTCCGGCCCCAGCTCCGGCTGACGGTTGCGGAGGATCCCGAGACGGCGCTCGCCCTCGATCCCCCCACGCTCGAGTTCGTCCGAGACCTCGTGGCCGAATTCGAGGCCCGGCGCCAGGAGGTGCTCCGGAGTCGGGGCGGCTTCCGCGCGCTTGTGGAAGCGGGCCGGACGCCGAGCTTCCCCGAGGAGACGGCGCGGCAAAGGGCCGACGACTGGACGGTCTCGCCGCCGGCCCGGGATCTGGTCGATCGCCGAGTGGAGATCACGGGACCGGTGGATCGGAAGACGATCCTGAACGCGCTCAACTCCGGGGCTCGGGTGTTCATGGCCGACTTCGAGGACGCGCACGCGCCCACCTGGTCCGGAACGATCGAGGGGCAGCTGCGGCTCTCCGACGCGATCCGTCGCCGGATCGACTTCGTCTCCTCGGAGGGCAAGGACTACCGGCTCCGGGCCACGGTCGCGACGCTCATGATGCGCCCGAGGGGCTGGCACCTCGAGGAGCGCCACCTCGAGGCGGACGGGCGACCGATCTCCGCGTCGCTGTTCGACTTCGGAGTGTACTTCGCCCGCAACGCGCGCGAGCTCGTGGCGCGCGGAACAGCGCCGTACGTCTACCTGCCGAAGATGGAACACTATCTCGAGGCCCGGCTCTGGAACGACGTCTTCGAGGCCGCCGAGCGGTGGGCCGGGCTCCCGCGGGGTACCGTGCGCGCCACGGCGCTGATCGAGACGCTGCCCGCGGCGTTTCAGATGGACGAGATCCTCTTCGAGCTCCGCGAGCACTCCGCCGGGCTCAACTGTGGTCGCTGGGACTATCTCTTCAGCTTTCTGAAGCAGTTCCGGGGCGTGGACCGGATCCGGTTCCCGGATCGAGAGCAGCTCGTCATGTCCACGCCGTTCCTGACGGCGTATTCCCACCTCTTGATCCGGACCTGTCACCGGCGGGGCGCCCACGCCATGGGCGGGATGGCCGCGCAGATCCCGATCCGAGACGATCCCGAGGCGAACGCTGCGGCCCTCGCGAAGGTCGTCGCCGACAAGGAGCGGGAAGTCCGTGCCGGCCACGACGGCACGTGGGTCGCCCACCCGGCCCTCGTGCCGATCGCTCAGGCCGTCTTCGACCGGGAGATGACGGCGCCGAACCAGATCGACCGCCCGGGTCCGCCGGGCCCGATCGGGGCGGCGGAGCTCCTCGCCGTGCCCGCCGGCCCGGTGACCGAGTCGGGGGTCCGGCACAACGCCCGGGTGGCGGTCCGATACCTGGATGCGTGGCTGCGAGGCGTAGGCTGCGTCCCAATCGACCATCTCATGGAGGATGCGGCGACCGTCGAGATCGCCCGTTCGGAGCTGTGGACCTGGGTGCATCGGCCCACTCGGCTTCCCGACGGCACGCCGCTGACCCCGACCCGAGTGGCGACCGTCCTCGAGGAGGAGGCCGCCCAGATGCTGGCCGACCTCCACGGGGGTCGGCCGGACGCGCAGAGCCGCCACGCGGTCCGGCTCTTGCGGGAGGTCGTGGAATCGGACGATCTCGAGGAGTTTATCACACGTCGGGCCTACCCCTACCTGGAGGAGCTCGCCCCCGGGGCCCGTTAGGATGACGATCGCGTACCCCGACGGCGGCGAGGACGCTCGCTGGACCGGCATCGTCCGCCCGTATCGCCCCGAGGACGTGGAGCGCCTGCGCGGCTCGGTGCCGATCGCCGCGACGCTCGCGACACGCGGGGCACGCCGCCTCTGGCATCTCCTGCGCACGGAGCGGTTCGTCCCGGCGCTGGGGGCGATGACGGGCACCCAGGCGGTGCAGATGGTCGCTGCGGGCCTGCCGGCGATCTATGCCAGCGGCTGGCAGGTCGCGGCCGACGCGAACACCGCCGCGCAAACGTACCCCGATCAGAGCCTGTACCCGGCCGACTCGATGCCCGCGCTCGTCGCGCGCATCAACCACGCCTTCCGGCGGGAGGACGAAAAGCAGCATGCCTCCGGGCGGGCCGGGATCGACTGGTTCGCGCCGATCCTGGCCGACGCCGAGGCCGGGTTCGGGGGGAACCTGAACGTCTTCGAGCTGACCAAGTCGCTGATCGAGTCCGGCGCCGCGGGCCTCCATCTCGAGGACCAGTTGGCCTCGGTGAAGAAGTGCGGCCACATGGGCGGCAAGGTCCTGGTCCCGGCCCGGGAGTTCAACCAGAAGCTCTGGGCGGCCCGGCTCGCCGCCGACATCTCGGACGTGCCGACGCTCCTGCTCGCGCGCACGGACGCCCTGAGCGCGAAGCTGCTCACGAGCGACATCGATCCGCGCGACGCGCCCTTTCTCACGGGGAAGCGGACCCCGGAAGGATTCTTCGAGATCACCGGGGGCCTCGACATGGCGATCGCCCGAGGGCTTGCGTACGCCCCCTACTCCGACCTGCTCTGGTTCGAGACCGCCGGCCCCGACTTGGACGAGGCCGAACGCTTCGCGCGGGAGATCCACCGGGAGTTCCCGGGGAAGCTGCTCGCCTACAACTGCTCGCCGTCGTTCAACTGGAGCAAGAAACTGAAGCGCGAGGTGATCGAGGAGTTCCAGGCGACGATCGCCGGGATGGGATACCGCTTCCAATTCGTCACGCTCGCCGGCTTCCACGCCGTGAACCTTTCCATGTTCCGCCTCGCCAAGGGCTACGCGCGGTCCGGGATGGCGGCGTACTCGCAGCTCCAGGACGAGGAGTTCCGGGCGGAGGAGGAAGGCTACGCGGCCGTGAAGCACCAGTCGTTCGTCGGGGCCGGGTACTTCGACGACGTCGCCCAGGTGCTCTCGGGCGGCCTCTCCTCGACGCTCGCGATGGAGGGCTCGACCGAGCAGGAGCAGTTCACCGAGAAGAGCGGGACGCGCGAGACGCCCGGGGCCGGCGCCCCCGTCCGCCCGCGCGGGCGCGCGCCACGGACCTCGTAGAACGACCCCGCCGCCGGCGCGCGGTGTAGACAGTCGCGATCATCGGGAGCGTCACCCGACCGCCGAACCGACGCCGCACGAGCGCCCGCAGTTCGGAGAAGAATCGCCGTCGGACGGCGGACGGGAGCAGCACGATGTCGCCGAAGGTCCGATGGAGGTCGATCAGCGACTCGGTGTCCAGCGTCCGCGTCCACCGCACGGTCTGGGTCGCGATCCGGTCGAAGGCGCCGACCGACCGGAGCATCCGGACCCGGTCCCGCACGCCCCGGCGATAGGCGTCCGTCCCTCGACCCTCGGTGCGTGCGGCACGGGAGGCCCGGTCGTAGATCGGCTGCGCGGCGCGAGTGTAGGGCGTCGGGCGGAACGGGTCTCCGGTCAGGCTCCACCACGCGGCCCACCAGCCTCCGGGCCGGAGCAGCCGGGCGACCTTCCTCAGCGCTCGACGCTCGCCCACCCAGTGGAACGACGTCGCGGCAACACCGAGGTCGAAGGAGGCCGGGGGGAGCCGCGCGCTCTCGAACGGCGCGGCGACATACCGGACGCGGGCCCGGTCCGGGACCAGCCTCCGCCGGAGATAGCGCACCATCCGCGGGTCCGGCTCGATCAGGGTCAGCCGAGCCACGCCTCGCTCCAGCAGCGGACGGGTCGCCTTTCCGGTCCCCGGACCGACCTCGAAGGCGATCGTGCCCGGTCCCAGCCCACACCGCCGTTCGAGGATCTCGAAGATGCGGGCCGGATACTCCGGCCGGACCCGGTCGTATCGGGCCGGATCCGCGCCGAACAGCCGGCGGCCGGTCGCGCGGGGCACGGTCCGCACGCGGCCGAACGGATCGGTGAGTCGCGCCCGCCCGGTCGGGCTCACGGGCGACCCGATTCCGTACGGGAGCGGGGCCAGATCGACCGCGCGGCGACCAGGTGCATGATCTCGGACGGGCCGTGGGCGATCGCCCCGCTGCGCACGTCGCGCCAGCGTTGCTCGTGGGGCAGCGCGGACGAGTACCCTCGTCCGCCGTGGAACTGGATGGCGTGGTCGATCGCGGTGAGCGCCACTTCGGTGGCCATCCACTTCGCGAGGGCGGCGTCCGCCCCCGCGTCCAGGCCCTCCTCGAGGCGGGTCAGCGTGCGCTCGACGAAAAGCCACGCGGCCTCGAGACGGGCCAGGTCCTCCACGAGGGGGAACGCCACCGCCTGCTGTTGGGCGAGGGGCTTCCCGAACGCCTGGCGCTCCCCCACGTAGGTCACGGTCTCGTCCCAGGAGGCGCGCGCCACCCCGAGGTAGATCGCCGCGAGGAGGGCATGCTCGCGGGTGAGCTCCCGTTGAACGTACCCGAACGCCGCTCCCTCCTGCCCGATCCGATTCGCGATCGGAACTCGGACCGAGGCGTACGTGACGCTCCCTCGACGCTGCCAGCGCTCCCCCAGATCCGGCGGGGCCAGCGACCGCGTGATCCCCGGGAGGTCCTGGGGCACGAGGAACGCCGTGTAGGCATGCTCGTGGTCGGCGCCCGCGATGCGAGCATAGACGATCGCGGCGTCGGCGTCCGTCGCGAAGGCGGCCTCCGACTTCTGTCCGTTGAGGAGGTATCCGTCCGGCTCGACGCGAGCTTCGGCGGCGATCGCCCCCGCGTCCGAGCCGGCGCCGGGCTCGGTGATCTGATTTCCGACGAGCCGCTCCCCTCGCACCAGCGGGAGGTACCACGAGTCCACCAGCTCCGGAGATCCGTGCTCCGCGAGCACGGACGAGAACTCCGGTTGGAGCGAGAGCTTCGCAAAGGCGGTGCCGGAGAGGTAGGCGAGGTGGAATAGGGCGGAGCCGGCCCGCGGCAGCGAGAGACCGCGCCCCCCGAAACGCGACGGCGTGCGCAGACCGAGCAGGCCGGCGCGGCCGAGCTCGCGGAACTCGTCCCGCGGGAACTGCGGGGACCGATCGAGCTCCGCGGACCGTTCGGCCAGACGGAGACGGAGCACGGCCGCGCGGATCTCGGGCAGCAGGGGCTCCGCAGGAAGCGGCGGAAGGCTGGTCATCCGCTCTCCTCCCGGCGCGCGGTCGAGGCGGCGGGCGACTCCGCGCCCACGACGCCCGCGCCTTCGAGCGCCCGGATCCGCTCGGCATCGTAGCCCAGGACCGTGCGGAGGATCGCTTCGTTGTCCTGGCCCAGCCAGGGCGCGCCTCGCCAGACCCCGCCGGGGGTCTCGGAGAACTTGGGCGCCACCCCGGCGCCCCGCACGGGACCCGCGACCGGGTCCTCCCAATCGATCAGCATGCCGCGAGCGGCGTAGTGCGGATCCTTCGCGATGTCGGCGATATCGAAGACCCGCCCGATCGCCACGTCCTCGCGCCGCGCGATCTCTTCGAGCTCCGCCCGCGTGCGGGACGCGCAGAACGCCGCGATGGCCGCGTCCACCGGCTCCCGATGCGCGAGTCGATAGTCGCGGTCGTCGTACTGCAGATCGTCGAAGCCGATCACGGCGCGCAGGCGGGTCCAGGCCTCCTGGGTGGGGGCGGCCACGACGACCCAGCCGTCCTTCGCGCGATGCACGTCGTACGGGTGCAAGCGGGCGTGTCCCGTCCCGAACCGACCCCGCACGACGCCGCGCATGAAGTAGTCCAGGGCAAGGTTTTCGAGCAGGATGAAGAACATCTCGTACTGCGCGACGTCCACGGCTTGGCCGTGACCCGTCCGCTGGGCCTGGATGTAGCCCATCAGGCCCGCCGTCGCCGAGGCAAGGCCCGTGACGGTGTCGTTCAGCGCGGTGGCCGACCGCATCGGGGGGTCCGGGTCCGGGCGCCCCTGCAGCGAGAGGAACCCGCTGTACGCCTGCGCCGTCAGGTCGTAGGACGGCGCCCGGACGCGCTCGGGAACCCCGGTCTGGCCGTAGCCGGAGACGTGCACGATCGTGAGCTTCGGGTTGGCCGCCCATGCGTCGGAGTCGGAGATCCCGAGCTTCTCGTAGGTACCGGGCCGGGACGACTCGATCCAGATATCCGAGACGCGGAGCAGATCGAGGAACACCGCCCGGCCCTCGGGTCGGCGGACGTCGAGCCCGAGCGAGAGCTTGTTCCGGGAGTACTGCACCCACGACTCGGAGACCGACGTGCCCGCGGTCCGACCCGGGAGCAGGGGCCGCAGCGTTCGGGTGGCGTCCGCGTAGGGCGGTGCGAACGGCGGCCCTTCGACGTGGATGACCCGCGCCCCGAACTCGCCGAGATACGTCGCGGCCCAGGGTCCGGCGACGAAGCGGGCGGAGTCGACGACCCGCACGCCGGCGAGGGGACCGAACGCCGGAACGATCGGGTCGCTGGAAGGAGTCACGGCGTTCCAGCCCGCCCGCGGTCGATAAACGCCGAGGTTCCGTACGGAACCTCGGCGACCAAATAGCGCGGGCCGCTCGAGCGGCCGATGCCCGAACCTCCCTGGGTCCGATTCGAGGGCGAGAAGTTCCGTGACGAGCTCACCAAGTACAAGATGGCCAACCACCCGTTCGCGACCCATCCGTTCTTCGCGCGGCTCGAGAAGGGGGAGGTGCCGAAGCCGCTCGTGGTCGCCTGGGTGAAGCAGTTCTACCCGTGGCTCGCGAGCGTGCCCGTCGCGATGGCGGAACGGTTCGCCAACTGCTCGTGGGAGCCCTCGAACGACCGGTACCGACGGATGATCCTCGACCAGCTGGTCGAGGAGGCCGGCGACCCGAAGGGGAAGGAGCCCGGGCACCCGGAGCTGTGGCTCCGGTTCTGCGAGGGTCTCGGCGTCCCCCGGGCCGACGTGACCGGGGCGCCGCTGCTACCCAGCACGATGGTCGC